>JAJFLK010000260.1 GCA_021772735.1 Candidatus Sumerlaeota bacterium
CATCGTCGCTGTGATTCCCTCATCGGCCGAGCGCTACCTCTCGACGTGGATATACGATGATATTGATGTCGAAAGCGACGATATTTAAACTCCGAAGACCATTCGAGCAATCCTCATTACCCGGCGCGAAGGCCGTGAGACCTCGGTCAGACCCGCCGCGTATCTCTCTTCACACCGATGGGAATGACGTCTTCAGGCCGCAGGCCGAGCATGCGCTTGAAGGTCGGATAGAGCATCGCGCCGCCGCAGGCTACGACGAAGTGAATCCCCCATTGAATGTCGACGGCTGCCTCGCTCCAAAAAAGGGCGCGCGTAAGAGACGACGCCCAACTCTCCAACACGAGGACGCAAAAGAAAATGACGACCCTGAGCACGAACATATCGAGCGAAGCCACCCGAGGCGCCAGCCCGGCGATGAACGCAGCGATCGTGAAACCAGCCATCGTTGAACCCACGAACCCGGGGCCCTCAGCCGCAGCGGCCAGAACGGCAGCCGGCAGGGCAAAGGCTAGAGCCACGAACTCGCCGCGGATCGATCCGACCAGGATCACGCCGAGAGCGACAAGCCGCGCCTGACTCCAATCCAGGCCGAAGCTATCGCCTAACGCGGGAAAGACGGCGGCTTCGAGGCCCAGTGCAACGACCAGGTAAATGAGAGCTGCGGCGATTAATCGATTCACAGTTCCGGCTCCTTCGTCAGGGGCGTCGGCAGCAACTCGATCATGGATTCGCCAGTGCTCTCCGACTTTTCCATATCCTTCGTCGTGGAAGCCGCAGACGCGTCGGGAGCGGACTCGCCAGGGCTCTTCGGCGGTTCGGTCTCGGTCGCCTGGGTCGTCGCGGGCATTTCAAGCGTGAACTCGCCAAGGCCTTCGAGAGGATTCACATCCGTGCGATCGGCCCGGCGAATGATGAGAACCTCTTCGAGCGCGTTCAGGTTCTCGGCTGGATTGACCGCGCCGAATCGGACCCCGTGCTCGTTGGATCGGGGCCGCTCGATCCGGCCGACGATAATGCCCTTGGGGTATACCGAATTACGGAACCCCGAAGTGATAAGGATCGCGCCGGGCTCAATCGGTTGGGTCTCGTTCTCCGGGATGTATTCGAGGGCTGCGTCGCGCCCACGACCAAAGATAACGCCTCGGCTCCGGGTCGCCAGATCGGTCACGCCGACCGCAGACAGCGGATCGCTCAGGGCCTGAACGCGCGCGCTGCGCTCGGTGACCTCGCGGATGACGCCTGCAAGCCCCCCACGCCCGACGACCGGCATGCCCGGCTCCAGGCCGTCCTGCGCGCCGAGGCTCAGGATAAGTTCGGCCCGGCGATCGTCGCCGGTGAACCCTGTGACGTCGGCAAGAACAAACTCCAGCTCGGAGTGACCGCTCCATCGGCGCAGGCCCGAAACCCGACCGACCCTTCGCAGCTCTTCTTCGGTGAACTGGAGCTTGGCGCGCGTGAGCATGAGCTCCTCTCGCAGGGCGTCACGATCGGCCTCAATCTCGTAGAGGTCACGGACGCTATCGACGCGACCCTCAGCCGTTCCGGCGACGGCCCTGAGCGGAAAGAAGAAAACATCGAGCGCGACGAAGACGCGATGGCGATGGGGTTCCACGAACGAGGGACGAAATCTCTCGACGGCCGTCGTCGCGAGACTAACAACCAACGCCACGGCAAAGATCGGCGCGCGCAGCTGATCCAACGCGATGTGGGGGAGAAAGCGGCGCTCGGTATTTTCTGCCATGTGGCGGTTCGCCTTGGGGCGGGGTTCAGGGTCTCGGGATCGCGCGCCGCGCCGGACCGGAATGGCCGCAGCTCAATAGCATTCAATCAGAAAAAGGACGCAATCGTCACGAAACTGATGGCCCATCATGAATCGCTGAACGTCATCGACGATCAGATCGCAAAATTGCTCGGCGGGCGCTTCGGCGTGATTCTGGATGAGCTTGATGAATCGCTCAAATCCGAACAGTTCGCCATCGGAGTTCATGGCCTCGTAGATGCCGTCCGTGTAGAGCAAGATTTTTTCGCCAGATTTGAGCTCGATGCTCCGCTCTTCATAGGTCGGCTCGCCATCGAGGCCCAGCGGAAGGCCGGTGGCCGTCTTGAGAACCACTGGGGCATCGCTGCCCGCGCCGAATAAAACGGGCGGGCAATGACCGGCGAGGGCGAAGCTCATTTCCGAACGCTCCGCATCGAGCTCTCCATAGAAAAGGGTGATGAACTGGCCTACGGGCACAAACGGGAGAATCGCTCGCGAGGCGGCAGCGATTCGCCCGGCAGGCCCTCCGGGCTCGTTCGAGCAAAGCCGCATCGTCACCCTCGCGATTGCCATAAGCACCGCTGCCGGGGGACCGTGGCCCGAAGCATCCCCGACAACGATACCGAGCTTGTTCTCACCGAGATCGATGAAATCGAAAAAATCTCCGCCAGCCAGACGCGCGGGCAAGAATAGACTGTGCAAACCGAATCCCGGCAGCGAGGGCTTGGCCTCGGGCAGCATGCTTCGTTGCAGATCGCCTACGCCGCGCAGTTCGGTCTCCATCTCTTCGTTCGCGGCCCGCAGCTCATCGTAGAGATGCTTGATACGCAGCAAATTGCGCACACGAACGATAAGGGCCTCGGAATCGAAGGGCTTGGAGATGAAATCATCCGCGCCAGCGGCAAGGCCCCGACGCCGAATATCGGGTTCGTCGTATGCCGTGAGGAGGATGATGGGGATGTAATTCGAGGCGATCTGCTTGACGCGACAGCAGACCTCGATGCCGTCGACGCCGGGCATCATCACGTCAAGCAGGATAAGATCGGGCGGCTGCGCGCCGATCCGTTCGAGAGCGCGCACGCCGGAATCGACGGTCTGGATCAGGTATGCCTCCCCATCGAGCGCCCTCTCGGCGACGATGAGATTCGAGGCGTCATCATCGACGATCAGGATGGAGCTGCCGGCAAACTCGGACATGGGAAACGGTTCTCGGAGCGGGGCGGCCCAAGCGGCCGATCCTCTACGGGATTTCGATTGAATCGGGCGAGTCTTCGACTCGGCGCAACGTCGGCGCGTCCGCGCTGAGCGAAGGCGCGGCGTTGATCTGTCGATCATCCGGAGCACGGTAGGCGCGAAATTCGACCCGCCTGTTCGAGGCAAGCGCGTCGCGAGAATCGCCTTCGACGATCGAACGCTCTTCGCCGTAGCTAATCATGAAGAGCCGCGAATGCTCGACGCCGAAGCCGGCCAGACGATCCCTAACGGCACGGGCGCGCGCCATGCCTAGATTATAGTTATACTCGCGCGACCCAAATCGATCGCAATGGCCCTCAAGCGTCACCCATATTCCGGGATTCTCGATGAACCAGTTCGCATAATCACGCAGGACCCGGCGCGCCTCGAAGTCCAGTTCTATCGAATCGAAACTAAAGTAAACAGCGGCAAAATCGCGGCCGACCTGTGTCGGATCCGCCGGCGCGAACACCGGCCTGTTCTCTTGGATCTGCATCGACTCGTCGGAGGCAAGTTCATTCGAATCGGCGGTCGTCCCGTCGATGCCCTGCGGGCCGTCAATTCCCGTGCCGTCATTCCAAGAGGGATTGGAATCCTGCTCGGCCGGAATATCAAACTCGCTCTTCCAGCCGCCGGTTGCGTATTCAGTTACCTTGGCGGCTTCTGCGTCATGGCCGGCGGGAGCAAACCAGCGGCATGATGCGAGGGGCGCGAAGCAAAAGACGTAAAGGACTGTCGTCGCCAGCGCCAAGTCAGCTTTGGGATGATTCAATGACAATCGCGGGCGCACCCGGCGCCGTGGGATCCGGGCATCGGTCCGAGAAGCCGGGTGAGATGGTCGTCCGGCGCAGTGCATGAGCTCTCAAGGAAGCATCGGCGACCAGCTCGAAGAATACGAATCGCTACCGCTCGTCAGACGGGCAATCGGCCGCCCATCGACAAACATGGTTCGAATCTCCTTCGAGCCGCCTCGCTCGCCCGTGTAGCTCAGAACCCACCCATTGGGCGCCCAGCTCGGGTCTTCATGATTGGACTCTCCGCGTGTCAGCTGCTCGAGATCTTCGCCCGTGGGGCTGATGGTGAAGATCTGGAAAATGCCATCGACGCGAGCGGCGAAGGCTATCTTGTCCCCACGCGGAGACCAGGCCGCGCCATCGCAGTAATTACTCGGGGCTCCGGGGCGGGTCATGCGGCGCACGTTTACGCCGGTGTCATCCATCACGAAGATCTGCGGGGAGCCGCTTCGGTCGCTGGTGAAGGCGATCTGATTACCGCCGGGCGACCACGTCGGAGAGGAATCGATCGCTCGGTCATAGGTCAGGCGCTTGGGTCCACGTCCGCCCGGGCCCTTGCCCTCGCGTGTGATGAGGTAAATCTCTGAGTTCCCGTCCTTGGTCAACGTCAAGGCTATCATTCGTTTCTTCTGAGACCAGGCTGGGGAGAGGTTGAACCCCGGCCAGCGCGAGACGAACCAATTGTATGACCCATCGATAAAGGAGCCCGCCAGGTCCGGATTAAAGTCCTTGTAAGTCGTGTAATAGAGTTCGGTCGCGTTGGCGCCCCATGTGGGTGTGGCGATAAGGCTCAGGTCGCTGGTCAGCTTGCGGGGGTCTTTACCGTCCGCATCGATGATGTAGGCCTCTTTGCTCTGCTTGCCGGCGCGCCCGGCGGTCTCCTGGACATAGATGAGCTTTGTGTGAGCGATGCCTGGCCAGCCAGTGACGCG
This sequence comes from Candidatus Sumerlaeota bacterium, assembly GCA_021772735.1. Lineage (GTDB taxonomy): Bacteria > Sumerlaeota > Sumerlaeia > MVZB01 > JAJFLK01 > JAJFLK01. The sequence continues at coordinate 4,719 of JAJFLK010000260.1, forward strand.
TTGATGAATGTCGTTGCTTATTCGATGTGCCAGCTCCCGGGGATTGCCCGCCGAATATCCCGGATACCGCTTACCGAATATGTATGTTCCTGCGGTTGCGTCGTAGGTCCGGACCTCGGCTTCGAGGCTCAATCCGTCGACTTTGTATTTGCCCTTGACGATGTATGAGACTCCCAGACGCGCCCAATCAGGAAAGTGAACGCGATCTTCGGCAAGGTCGAGGGCATGGGTTTCTTTGACGAATTTCTCGTTCGCATCGAGATTGAAAAAGCCCGAGAGCTTCAGATCGTTCGCTACGATCTCAGCCAGGAGAGCCTCCTCGAAGCCCCTTGAGCCCTCGACCTGAAACGGCGGAACCGCGATCGAGAGTGTCGAATAAGCGCTCGGAGTGACCGTGCCCAGGTCCTGAGCGCGTTGAGCCCGGGCCATGGCCGGGCACCAGCCCACGACGAACGCCGCCAGAGCCGTCAAGGCTATGCGGGCCATCAGCGCCGGGCGGGCCTCTAGATTCTTCAGGTGAGCCGCCTGCGCGGGGAACCATCTCATCTTCGTGGTGTTGCTTTCTTGAGGCGTCATCTTGCGGGTGGGATTTGGGGATCGAGCCGGAGAGACGGCCGGCTCCCTCGGAGTCAAAGCGGGTCCATCGTGGGCAATGCTCGCACGATCCGCAAGTGATTTCCGGCCACCTCAGGGAGGCCAAAAAGAGCCCGGCGTGCAGGGATGTCCCCAAATGATTACAGATTTTCGGGCCCGGAAATACGGGCTCCAGTCCTGCGAGGCGACTGCCGATAAAACACTGGGGCGAGAGAGTTTTCACGGGGAAGCTCGACCCAAAGCCCCAGCCGCGATCGGCGGAGAGCGCGAGCCGGACAGATGCAAATCGATGACAGATTGCGATCAGCTGTAATGTTTTTCACACGCTCAGCCGTTAACACGGTTTAGAAGATGCGTCCAGAGGGCGCACCGAAGAATCCGCCACGAGGAAAGGTCAGCGCCGCCAAAGCCCGAAATCACCTCTTCGAGAACAAGCGACTGAGGAGACAACAAGGCTCACGGACTCACCAGCCAAGACACCCAGGAGAGAATTCCCGATGTTCGGATCCAAAGTTTGTGCAGGCATTGATATAGGTTCGACGAGCGTGAAGGTCGTCCAACTGAAACGTTCCGGCGATTCGATCGAACTCGAACGCGTCGGCTTCGCCGAGATTTATCCCGGCGGCGACCGGCCGGGCGATCCGAATGAGCAGCGCCGGGCCAAGATCGATGCGGTTCGCCGGGCGCTCAGTTCGGCCAACATCACGGCCAAGTCGTCGGTCTCGGCCGTCAACGGCGAGTCGATCATCGTCCGTTATCTTCAGCTGCCTGAGATGCCTGAAGAGGAATTGAAAAAGGCCCTTCAGTGGGAGGCGGAGGAGTACATTCCGTTCCGTCTCGATGAGGTCAATCTGGACTCGATGGTCCTGGGCAAGAAGCACCCTGAGGACGATCGGGTCGATGTGCTTCTGGTCTCGGCCAAGAAGGATCTGGTCGAGGACCACGTCTCGATGATCCGCGAGGCGGGCCTTTCGCCAAAAGTAGTGGACGTCGATTCTTTCGCTTTCTTGAACTGCATCGAAGCCAACTACGACCTCGCTGGCGGAGAGACCATCGCGCTGATCAACCTCGGCGCGGAAATAACCGGCATCAGCATTTATCAGGACGGCGCCTCGCGCTTCTCACGCGATATCCCGCTGGGCGGCGAGACCATCACCAATGCGATCCGCTCGCATATGCGTTGCTCCCACAGCGAAGCCGAGAACCTGAAGATCATCCATGGCGCGACGCAGGCCGCCGAGGAGGGCCCCGAAACGACCGCAAGTTTTTCAGGCGCTCTGATGGACACGATCCGCGGCAAGGTCGATGAGATGACGTCCGAAGACGGCAGCGATATCGATAAAGACGCCGTCGTTTCCAAAGCGGTTGCGAGCGTCCTTGGCGAATTGGTCAGCGAAGTTCGGCGCTCGATTGAATTTTTCGAGAACCAGGCTCGCGGGGTCAACGTCGCGCGGGTCATCCTGGGCGGCGGCACTTCGAACATGGTCAACCTGCGAGAGAATTTCGAGGCGGAGCTAAACCTTCCCACTGAGATTATCGATCCGCTGCGCCGGATCCGGATCTCGGGGCGCGATGTTTCGCCCGATGAGATCGACCGGATGCGTCCGGCGCTCGGTGTCGGAATAGGGCTGGGAATCCGAGGACTTGCCGCCTGAGGCAAGAGACGAGAGTGGATTAAGAAGCGCCAATAGGGCGAACGAATTCAACGCGAATACGGGATTAAACTGAGGTAAGAGAAATGATTCAGATCAACCTGCTTCCCGAAGCTGACAAAAAAAGCCGAGGTCGCAAGACCAACACGGCCGCAGGCGGCGCCTCATCGGCATCATTCGGATCGGCTGTTGTGGCCATGGCCGCCGTGGCCGTTGTCGTGATCGTCGGCGGAACGGGATACAACAGCTGGAGCGGAGTT
>JAJFLK010000027.1 GCA_021772735.1 Candidatus Sumerlaeota bacterium
CGCCACAACATTCCCGGCCGCAAGCTCGACTACGCGTTCATCGCTCAGAACGGGGGCACCAGCGCCCTCCTGTTCCTTGGCTTCGGCGGCGAAACGCTCCTCAAGCAGGGCCATTGTCGCACGCAGTTCTTCGAGCTCGGCGCGGCAGGTGGCGCAGGACTCCAGGTGGGCTTGAACGTCGACGCTCTCAGCATCGTCAAGCTCGCCGAGGATCATTGCCGCCAGGCGCGGCCCCATCTCTTCGCATGTGTTTTCAATTTGTTCGGTCATAATTAAATCAGCTCCTCGCGGCGGGCGATCGCGCCGAGCTTCTTGATTCCGCGATGGATCAGGAAGCCGACATTGCCGATCGTCAGGCCGGTGATTTCCGCGATTTCCCGATACGACTTGCCTTGCTCGAACTTGAGCGTCAGCACGGCGCGTTGATTCTCGGTCAGCGTCGCCAGCAGGCCTGCGAGCGTCTGCCGTGTTTGGGCGGCCGCCAGCTCCGCGTCGGCCGATGGCGCGTCAGGCGGCGGCGGCATCTGTTCGCATTGTTGCTGCATTCGTCGTTCCTTTCGGATGAGGTCGACGGCGAGGTTATGCACGACTCGAAAAAGCCAGGCCTTGCGCTGTGCGGGTGTTCGATCGCAAAGGTCCTGATTCAGGAAACGGGCGAAGGCCTCCTGAACCACGTCCTGAGCGCTGTCCGCATTGCGCACGAGCCGCTCCGCATACCGCAGCAGCGGGGTCTGAAACTCCGCGACAAGAACCTCGATGTCCGTCGCCCGCGCGGGTTTGATCCCGTGCCGGGTTCCGGGCCGGGCGCCAGGCGGGGGGATACACGGCGCAGGTGCCTCAGGCGCGGGTGCCCCAGGCATCTCACGGCCGTTTGTCGATGGTTCCGATTCGCGTGGTCTCATGTCTTCGGATTGCTTTGCATAACCTCGTCGTCATTCCTCCGGGCGCGTTGGCGGGAGCTCGTGGGTTTATCTCCCGCTCTCACCCGTTAAGACGACGACCGATCTGATTTATTAGACTCGCACCGGAGAAAAATGTTCGTCCTCGTGTCCGCTCACAGGGAAATCCAGCTCCAGGCCCGAATATCCCGAGCCGCATCGAGGGTCTCGTGCTCGGTCCGAATTTGATCTTTCGTATTATTTTTTGCGGTCGGGCATCAGGCCGCAAATCAGCGCTGAGGCCCGGGGGCGTGGATCTAGTCGGCAAACTTCGGCCTTTTGACGGCCTGCTCGACTTTGTCCAAAATGTCTTCGGGGTCGGCGGGCTTGACGACGTAGAAATCGACGCCCAACTCCCAGAGTGCGGCCTTCATGTACTTCTTCTCGTCCAGGCCGGACAGCATAATGATCGGGATGAGCGAGGTGGCTTCGTTCTTCTTGAGCTTCCGCGCGACCTTGCCACCATTCATCTTAGGCATCATCACATCAAGAATGATCGCATCGGGCGGGTTCGCGTTCGCCATCGCAATACACTCCTGGCCGTTGCATGCCTCGCTGACCATGTAGCCGCTCGATTCGAGCATGAGCTTCAGCATATGCCGAATCTCATCCTCGTCGTCTACGATCAAAATGTGCTTCTTTGTCTCCGAACCCATTGCCTACTTTACCCAATTGAATTTCGCAAAATCGACTTATCGGAGGATTCAACGGCGACCACAAGCGCCGCCCCGGCGCGACCGCTAAGGTAACCCCCTCAAAGCGTCCAGTCTATACTCCCGTCACCAAATCGTCACGTGTGATCGGGAAACTACGAGATTGACTCGTATCGGCTTGCGCCGCGAAGCCCGCGTTCATAGAATGCGCCATGACCGCTCCCACACCTTCCCCATCGGCGTCTTCGGGCTCGTTCTCAACTCCTGAGTCCGCTCAGGGCCGAACCCCGGGAGGGCCCACCAAGGCGCCGGAACCTAAACTCCTCCCCTGCAAGAGCTGCGGCTCCGGCGTCACCGCAGTCGATAAATTCTGCCGCCACTGCGGGAGAAAAATCGAATCAGGCCCTCCGTGGTATCATCAACGCATCGCCATCATCATCCTCACGCTAACGATCCTGGGCCCTTTCTCGCTGCCCCTCGTATGGAAGTCCTCCCTGATGACGCAGCGCCAGAAATGGATCCTCGGCATTGCAATATCGCTCTTCTCTGTGGGGCTGATAGTCGTTTTCGGCAGGGTCGTGCGAATCGTCTTTGAACAATTCGCGGAACTGAGCCGTGAACTGAATTCATTCTAGCGGTCGCCAAGCTCCAGTCTGGCTGGTAGGATTATGGTGCGGGGTGCATGGTTCGGATGAAGAAATGCCGGCAGATCCGAAAACGAAGCTTAAGGGTAAGCCATCGCTACCGACCGGACGATAAGAATAGAGAGAGGCACTCGGGAGAATAGATGAAATCAGACCGCGAACAAACGCGAGGCGAGGAGATCGCCAATGCCGCGACCCATGGGGTCGGGCTGGCTTTCAGCATTACGGCCCTTGTCGTTCTCGTCGTTCGCGCCTCGATGCTCGGCAGCGCGCGCGAAATTGTCGCCTGCTCGATTTTTGGCGCCTCGCTGATCCTGCTGTATGCAATGTCGACTCTGTATCACGCCGCCAGAAAGCCGCGCGTCAAACACGCCTTTAAGATCGCCGACCACTGCGCGATCTACCTGCTGATCGCCGGCTCATATACGCCGTTCGTTCTCATCAACCTCCGCGGCGCCTGGGGCTGGAGCCTCTTCGGTGTCGTCTGGGGGCTGGCCGGCCTCGGGCTGGTTTTCAAGCTGTTCTTCGTCAACCGCTTCAAGCACATCTCGACGCTCGCTTACCTCGGGATGGGCTGGCTCGCAATCATCGCGATCAAACCGTTTATCGCCACGATTGCTCCGGGCGGTATGGCGCTGATCGTCGCCGGTGGTGTGGCGTATTCGCTCGGCGTGATCTTTTATCTGCTCGACCGCAAACCCTGGTTCCACGCCATCTGGCATGTCTTCGTCTTAAAGGGCAGCGCCCTTCACTTCGCCGCCGTGCTGCTCTACGCACTGCCTGTCGCCGCGTGAGGGGCCAACGCCCCGTTCCCGTGCCCCCGTGTGTTGCCCCACATCCTCGGCTCGGGCCCTCTCGCCTCGACCTCAGCACGCCCTCTCGGACGCAGGCTGGCGGGTCACGAGTTCATTTTTTCTAAATACTGCTTGAAGCTCTGGGCCGTGCAATCGCGCTCGGAGAGAATCGGCTCGGCGACCGGCCACTCGATATTGAAATCGGGATCGTTCCACATGATGCCGTCTTCAAGATCGGGCACGTAGACGTTCGTGCACTTGTATAGCGCCTCGGCCTCATCGCTCAGGACGGCATAACCGTGTGCGAAGCCGATCGGCACGAAGAACATCTTCTTGTTCTCTTCGGTCAGTTCGACGCCGAACCACTTGCCGAGCGTCGGCGAGCCGGGCCGAATATCCACCGCAAGATCCCAGATCGCGCCGCGAACGCACCGGACGATTTTCGCCTGCCCCGGCGGCCGCTGGAAATGCACACCCCGCACCGTCCCCTTGACCGAGCGAACGTGGTTGTCCTGCTTCCAATCCAGATCGAGCCCGAACTCTGCGAACCGCTCCGCGTTATAGCTCTCGAAGAAGAACCCGCGCGAATCATCATGCACGTCCGGCTCGATGACGAGCA
>JAJFLK010000261.1 GCA_021772735.1 Candidatus Sumerlaeota bacterium
CGACGCAACTTCAAACATCTCTTCGAGCGTCGCGGTGCGGATCACGCCGGCCTGGCGGAAGAGCGAATCGGCAACAGCATCGCTGCCGGCCAGCGCGGCCGTATGCGAACCCGCCGCGCGACGACCCGATGCCGAGCGGCCGCTCTTCATGGCGATGATTGGTTTCTTGCGCGCGATCCGCCGGGCGAGGGTCGAGAACCGACGCGGATTCCCGAAAGATTCCAGATACAGCAGAATCAAATCCGAGTTCGGGTCGTCCTCCCAATATTGCAGCAGGTCGTTGCCGGAGACGTCGGCCTTGTTTCCGATGCTCACAAAAGAGGAAAAGCCCAGGTCCCAACGATGCGCGAAGTCGATCACGGCCAGTCCCACCGCTCCGCTCTGCGAAGACATTGCGACGTGGCCGGGCCTGGGCATGACGGGCGTGAACAGGGCATTGAGGCGAACATCGGGATCGTTGTTGACCAGCCCCAGGCAGTTCGGCCCAACGATCCGAACGCCGTGGCCTCGGACTTCATTAAGCACGCGATCTTGCAGGGCCTGTCCCTCGGGTCCGCTTTCGGCGAAGCCCGCTGAGATCACGACCATCGCGCGAACCCCGGCGGCCGTGCATTGGCGCGCTACCTTCATGACGGCTTCGGCCGGGACGGCGACGATGGCCAGGTCGATGCTCTCGCCAACTGAGGCCAGATCGGGGAATGCCTTTAAGCCGATCAGGGTCCGGGCGAACGGGTTGATCGGATAGATCTTGCCGCGGAATTTTGCAGCCAGGAGATTCTTCAGAATCTGGCGGCCGACGCCATCCCCGCGCCTCGAAACCCCAAAGACAGCCACGGAGCGCGGCTCGAACAACGCCCTCATTGAAGCGATCGTGGCCGTATGGTCCCTGCCCTCGGAGCGCCTGACACTCTCGTGTGTCGGCTCGATCTCGAAGACGATCTGGACGTCGCCTTGATCCCAGGCCCGATGCGTCTGATACCCGCTGGCTTTGAAGATATCGAGCATCTTGCGATTCTCGGGCAGGACCACGGCTGTCAGGCGTTTGAGCCCCTCGGCATCGGCTGCGATGGCGAGCCGTTCGAGTAATAGAGAACCCAAGCCCTTGCCCTGGAATCCGTCCTCGACCAGGAAGGCGACCTCGGCCTCATCCTCGGCGGTCCTCGAATAGCTGCCGATCGCTATGTGTTTTTGAGCGCGCCCGGAGCCGCCGATAGTGACCACGAGGTTGACAGAGGGCGCCTCGGGGAGCTCTGTTTCGGCGGCCGCCAGAAACCCCACCCCCACGCCTGCCGCGGCGGCGGGCGGATGAATCAGGCTCCGCGCGAGTTTTTCGCCCGGTCTGACCGCGCCGAAAAAGCGGAAATAGAGTGAATCCGATGATGAGCGCTCCAGCAGGTCGATGACGCCGTCGATGTCGCCGTCGTCCAGAGGTCGGAGCCAGGCGGGCGTTCCGTCTTTCATCAGCACGGGGCCATCCAGAGGCGGCGCCTGCGGGATCGGTCGGGGATAGATCTGTGATTTTCTATCTGATGCCATGAAGTCGGAGCCTCAACGGCGGACTCTCTCTCGAAATCACACCCATTGTATTCCAATCCACGCCCGGGATCGAGCTTTGGCGGGACTGGCCAAACCTATCGGAGTCTGCCAGAGTTACTGTAAGAGCGTAACTCGAAGCATGGGATGAAAGGATGGGGAATGATGAGACGAATCGTAATGGGTGGGCTAATGATGGCGGCCGTATGTGTGATGGCTTCGGCAGGCCGGGCCGATGATTTTGCCGAGACCTCGGCTCAGAACTGGCCCGCATGGCGCGGTCCGCACGCCGATGGGGTAGCGCCCCAGGGCAGTCCGCCTCTTACCTGGAGCGAGACCGAGAATGTGAAGTGGAAGGTGGAGATTCCCGGGCGCGGCTCTTCGACCCCAATCATCTGGGAAGATCGCATCTACCTGCTGACGGCCGAGGCGACCGGCGAGGTCGTCGAGGCTGCTGAAGCTCCCGAGCCCGCGCAGCAGGGCCGACGCGGCCGCAGAGGAATCGGCCGGGCGGCGCCGAGTCAGATCATGTCGTTCGACGTACTGGCCCTGGATCGGGCCAGCGGTAAGACCATCTGGCGGTCGAGCGCCCGCAAGGAGCTTCCGCACGAAGGCCACCATCCCGATCACGGGTATGCTTCGTTCTCGCCCGTGACCGACGGCGAAGCGCTCTATATCAACTATGGCTCGCACGGCGTTCACGCTTTCGATCTCGATGGCAATCGGCTCTGGGAGCGCGATTTCGGCAAGATGAAAACGCGTCGCGGCTTTGGCGAGGGTTCTTCGCCGGCGCTGCACGGCGATCGCCTTGTCGTCGTCTTCGATCACGATCTTCAATCTTTCGTCGAGGTGCTGGACAAGAAGACCGGCGAGACGCTCTGGCGGCGCGACCGCAAGGAGATGACAACTTGGGCGACGCCCCTGATCGTCACCCCTGCGGGGAGGGCACAGGCCGTCCTCTCCGGAACGGCACGCGTCCAGAGCTACGACCTCGATTCGGGAGAGGTCATTTGGGAAGATACCGGCCAGACTCTCAACACGATCCCATCTCCGGTCAGTGGCCACGGGATGGTCTTCGTCACCAGCGGATTCCGGGGCGCAGCGCTCCACGCCATCGAGCTGGGCAATACCGGCGACCTGACCGACACCGACGCCATCCGCTGGACCGTAAGCAAGGCGACGCCCTACGTCCCTTCGCCGCTGCTGTATAACGAGAATATTTACGTTTACTCAGGGAACAGGGCGATTCTCTCAAGCTACAAGGCCCAGAGCGGTGAGCCGAACTTTATTGCCCAACGCGTCGATGGACTGGGCGACGTCTACGCCTCGCCTGTGGGCGCGTCCGGACGCGTGTATCTGGTCGGGCGTGATGGGTCGACGGTTGTGATCGATAATTCTTCGGAGCTCAAGATCCTGGCGACTAATCAGCTCGATGACGGATTCGACGCCTCACCGGCGATTGTCGGGGGGGAGCTGTTCCTCCGGGGCCAGAAGAACCTTTACAGCATTGCCGCGCAGTAGGTTCGCCCTAAGGCGTTTTCTTCCGCTTCGGCTTGCGAAAGCGCATGCAAGTTGAGCTATTATCCTCATCTCTGATGCCGCCCTCCTCGGAGGGGGATCGAATGCCCGAAGTAAGGACCCCCATCTTTTATATGGCTTCCCAGCTTAACCCCGTGCGTCGGGCCGAGGATATCCTCCCGGCGTATCGGGGCACCCCAATTGCCGATCTGATCGCGTATCACAATCTTGACGAGCCTCATCGCCCCTACTCGCAGGCGGAGATTCTCATCGGGATGTGCCTGGACTTCAGATTGAAACTTCGTATTCCGGATAGGTTCGCGTTTGTCATGCGTGCAGGAGGCGCCAATTTCAGCGGGAGGGACTTTCAGATTTCCCTCGCCGTCGCGACCGGG
>JAJFLK010000262.1 GCA_021772735.1 Candidatus Sumerlaeota bacterium
CTCGGCCGAGGGGCCGGCATAGAGCCACGGCACAATTCCGCCGATGGCGACGCGATCGCGCTGCGCGAACAAGGAGGACGCGCCCCCGGCGCGATGACTCAACTTGCCCGTCTCGCCCATATCCGGCGGACCGACGATGAATGGCTCGGATGAATTTTTTTCCTCAACCGACTCGAAAATTTCAAAAGGCGAGGCCGTGGACCACGTCTTGTCCTCGGCCTCGAACGGTTCGGCCATTTGCACGAGGAGCGCGTCGGGAAAATCGCGCGTGAGTCTGTCCCAGGCCCGCGCCGGAGCGTCGCCCTGACCGATGCCCTCAACCACCTCAACTGCCAGACGCGGCTCCATCCAATCGATCTCCACGCCTCGGACCCGCAAGCCGACCGGCACGAACTCCTCGCCCGGGATATCTTCAATCAAGCTAACGCCGGGCGGGAAGCTCGGCTCCCCCGATCGCCCGGTCTGCTGCGCGTCTGCGTGCGGGGCCGCAAGGCATAGCAGCGCGACCATAATGAGAAGTGAGGACTGGGTTCGATGGGCGAGATGCAAGAGGAACAAGACGAAACCTTTGCGAGCAGGTATGATCCGCTCTGGATTTTCGACGTTGAACTTTATCAGAACAACCCGGAAATTGGCGACTGCGCGTTTTTTTCGCGCATCTCGTTTCCCATCCCCAACCGCAGACCCCACGCCCCATGAAAATCGATCTGACTAAAGCAGAATTCATGCGCGAGATCACGCGCGTCGATCAGGCGCCCACGCCTCCACGCCCGACAATCTGCTTCGCGGGGCGCTCGAACGTCGGCAAGTCAACGCTTCTGAATTCGCTCGTCAAGAAGAAGGGTCTGGCCCGCACCTCATCCACGCCCGGCCGGACGCAAGCGATCATCTATTTCGACGTCGATGAAAAACTCCATTTTGTCGATCTGCCGGGATATGGATACGCAAAGGCTCCGGAGAAAGTTCGACTCCAGTGGGGTCCGATGGTCGAGCGTTTCCTCAAGGGCGCCGAAGACCTTCGGCTGGTCATCGTCATTCTCGACGCGCGCCGCACGCCCAGCCCCGAGGATCTCCAGCTCGTTCAATGGCTCGAACAGGCCGATTCGCCATATATCTTCGCCCTGACCAAGACGGACAAGCTCACGAAGAAGAAGCTCGCCGCCCAGATCGAAGCCAACCGCAAGGCGCTGGGGCTAGAAGGGAGCGACGGGTTGATTCCGTTTTCCTCGCAGACCGGCCGGGGGCGGAACGAACTGATCAGCGTGATCCTCGGCACCATCGAAGACGGAGGCGGCAAATGACGCGCGGTACGCTGCTCGTCACCGGCGCCGGGAGCCATACGGGCCGGCGCGCCGTGCGCCGCCTGCTCGCCGAGGACCGGCACCTGAAGCTCATCACCCGCGATCCCGAGGGGCTCGGGCAGATCTTACGGCCCGAAGAAGATCTGACCCTTGGGGGAAATCCATCCCAGGCGTCTTACGAAACGTTCGCCGCAGATCTTGCTGATGCGTCGTGCGTCGCGGCACTGGCCGATGCCGCGCGGGGCTGCGACGCCGTTGTTCACATCGCGCATATCGGGTTCGCCGAAACGATGGTCCGTGTTTGTCGGGAAGCCGGCGTTAGCCGCCTCATCTGCATCTCCTCGACGCGCCGCTTTACGCGCTTTCCTGATGCGACCGCGCAGCGCGTCATCGATGGCGAGAAGTGCGTTACGGATTCCAATGCATCCGACCTCAACACCACTATCCTGCGTCCGACGATGATTTATGGGGACGAGGGGGACAACAATCTCGCACGGGTTGCCCGGTGGCTGGAGCGCCGCCGATGGATGCCGCTCGTGCGCGGGGGTCGGAATCTCGTCCAGCCGATATTCGTCGATGACCTGGTCGAGGCCATCATCCGCGCGGTCGACCGGCCCGAGGCAACCGGCCGCCGCGCGCTCACGCTCGCCGGGCCCGAAGCGATCACCTGGAGAGCGATGATCGAAGCCGTCGGCATAGCAATCGACCGCCCGGTCCGCTGGATTCCTCTCCCCTTCTCGCTGGTGCTTGCAGCGGCTGCCCTCGCCCAGATTTTCCCTGGGCGTCCCGTCGCCACCACAGCGCAAGTCCGTCGCTTGCTCGAAGACAAGGCCTTCGATATTGACGAAGCCACCGAAGCGCTGGGAGGCTGGCGGCCCCGATCGCTTCGGGATGGGCTCGAACTTAAATAAATCAGCGGTTAGTTAATATGGATGATCGATCAGCAAAGCTAAAGCTGTGGGGCAAGACAATCGGCCGTTGGGTGGATCGAACAGTATTCATCTCCGCCCTGATCACTCTTCTTATACTGTCACTGATCTTTGCCCCCATATACCGCAGGGAAGTTCGCAAGACCAAAGCTGCCCACGCGATATCGGCGACGGGCACGGTGGCATGGGTCTGCACGATTGCGCGAAACAATGATCCATCGATGGAGGAGGCCGACCTAAGCGCTCTTCTCAATTCCCCTGAGGTATACAAATCGGGAATCTCCTCGCTTCGCACCGATGATGACCTGCATCGAGTCTATGATGTCTTCAGTCGCGGGGATGGCCCGGAGGCGAAGCGCCTCCTGTTCGCCTTGCCCTCGGGGACAAGCGGATACAAATATCGCAAGTTCAATCGCGATCCCATATCACTCTTCGCCGGCGAGGGCTGGTTCTATGCAATCTCAGTGGGGCCGGACCGAACGGCTCAGCTTACCCGCGAAGATATCGTAAAATATGCATCCGAACCAGACGGACCGAACGAAGCTTTCGTGTCTAAAATCTACGATCCGACGAACGGCGCTGTCTCGGCGGGCGATATCGTCTGGGGAAGTGAAGGGCGAATCTTTTGAATGGGGGGAGTCCGTTTCGCCAGGCCCAGTTACGTATCGACTTTGCATCCATTGAACATTTGCTTCGCAGCCCGAATAGTAGAAACTCTGCCATGATCCGTGCCGAATCACTTTCCAAGCGATACTGGATTTACAACCGGCCTTACCAGCGCATGGCGGACTGGTTCACGCCGGGTTCGACCAGACGCGGGCGTGAGTTCTGGGCGCTACGCAACGTGAGCTTCGAGATCGAGCCCGGCACGTCGCTGGGCGTCGTCGGCGTGAACGGCGCGGGCAAATCCACGCTCCTCAAATTGCTCACCGGAACGAGCGTCCCGACTTCCGGAACGTTCTCGGTCCGGGGGCGTGTCTCCGCGCTGCTCGAGCTGGGCCTGGGTTTTCATCCCGAGTTCACCGGGCGCGAAAACATCGCTCTGAACGGGAAGTTCTCAGGCCTCGGAGCGGGCGAGCTGGATTCCAAATCGCCCTGGATCATCGACTTCTCCGAACTTGGCGACTTCATCGATCAGCCTCTGCGGACGTATTCATCGGGCATGCAGATGCGCCTGGCGTTCGCCATTGCGGCGGCCGTCGAACCCGAAGTGCTCATCATCGACGAGGCCCTTTCGGTCGGCGATCTGCACTTCCAGCACAAGTGCCTCCAGCGTATTCGCGAGTTTCACGAGCAGGGAGTCACTGTGCTGTTCGTCAGCCACGACCCGGCGCTGGTCAAGAGTTTCTGCACCGAGGCGATTCTTCTGGATGAAGGCCTCTTGATCGACCGGGGAACGCCGAGCGATGTGCTCGATTATTACACGGCGCTGCTCGCCGAGAAACATCGGGGCGAGGATTCACGCGTGCGCATCCTGCGCCCGGCGGCGGCGGTCGACTCGGATAACGCGGAACAAGAAGCCGAAAAAAAGACCGTGCCCGAAGCAGGCGAAAAAAACGCCGCGACAGCGGCGACTCATACGTTCGATACGCTCGCCGGCCACCGCGCGGGTAACTTCGAAGCCGTGATAACCCGGGTCGAGATCCGGGCTCCGGGTCACGGCGGCAACGCATCGATCGTGACCTGCGGGCAGAGCGTTGCCATCTCGGTTCGGGCCGTCGCCTTCGAGGCGCTCCCCGCCCCGACCATCGGCATCATGATTAAGGATCGGCTTGGCAGCGAAATTTTCGGCACGAACACGGCAATACGTGATCGTCCGATCGGCCCGGTTGAAGCGGGCAAGGCCGTCGAGGTCGAGTTCCGCGCGCCGATGAACCTGGGGCCGGGGCTTTACTCTGTCACGGCCGCCGTTCACCAGGGCGATTCGCATACCGAGACCTGCTACGACTGGATCGAGCACGCGGCGACGTTCCAGATTCTCCCCTCGCCCACCGACCGCTTTACCGGCGCGGCGCGGCTTGAGACCCAAGTCTCACACCAGATCGAACCGGCAGCGGCCGAGGAAATTGAATCGGTTCAAGGGCTGCGCGAGAACGTCGGCGACTGAGAATACGAGTTGATCCACGGCAAAAGTCGTGGCCAGAATACACGTCAGATTTAATAAGCTGCACCGAAAGGTGGCCCATTGTGCTCAATTCCACGAGACAGACTCCGACGCGTGTCGCCGTGCTGGTCTTAATCTGCGCGCTCGCGCTAAGCACGACCGCCGGGGCCGACGATAATCTACTCGGCAAGATCGATTTCCCGAACTCGGGTCCACCCGAAGCCCAGGCCGACTTCATAATCGGCGTGCTTAACATGCACAACTTTGAATACGAAGAGGCGAACGCGGCGTTCGCGCGCGCTCGCGAGATCGCCCCCGATTTCGCCATGGCCTATTGGGGCGAGGCGATGACCTACCACCAATCGCTCTGGGGCAGGCAATCCCGCAACGCGGCCCGCGAAGCCCTCCGGCGGCTCGGCCGCACGCCCGCCGAGCGAGCCGCCAAAGCGCCGACTCAACGCGAGAAAGATTACCTGGACGCGGTCGAAGCACTCTTTGGAGAGACCGAGGCGACAAGGGAACTGCCGAAATACGAACGAGATATCCTCTATCGTGACGCGATGCGCCGCATGCACGAGACGTATCCAGACGACCTCGAAGCCACGGCGTTCTACGGCCTGTCGATTCTGACCGTCGGGAGCGTCAAACGCGATTACCCGGTATTCATGCAGGCCGCAGCTGTTTTGACCGAAGTCTGGGATGCCAATCGGATGCATCCCGGCGGGGCTCACTATCTGATTCATTCCTATGATGATCCGGTCCACGCGGTGCTCGGGCTGCCGATGGCGCGCGCGTATTCGAAGATCGCGCCCTCGGCGGCTCACGCGCAGCACATGGTCTCGCATATTTTTTCAGCTCTCGGCATGTGGGATGACCTGGTGGGCGCGAATGAAACGGCCGCCGGATTGGAGTTTGATATCCTCGGCGGCAAGGAAGACCGAACTCGCCCGGCCTCGCATTACGTCTATTGGCTCCAGTACGGCTATTTGCAGCAGGGCCGCCAAGCGCCGGCCGAAGCGCTTATGAGGACCGCCCGCGAGCGATTGGAAGCTAATCCAATGCCGAACGAAATCGCGTACTATGGCGCGATGTTTGCGCGATATCTGATCGACACCGAAGATTGGGAATCCGGCGCCGAGTGGGCCGCGCCCGAGGGCGTTGAGATCCCCGGCGCCCACTACGCATTTTCACGCGCGGTTGCCGCGATCAAGCTGGGCGACCTCAAGACTGCGCGGGAGCATGCCGGCGGCCTGCAAGCCGGCGGAGGAGGAAACCCGGAGGTCGCGCTCGATGAGGGTGTTGTGGACGTTTTGCGAAAAGAACTCGAAGCTCTGTTCGCCCTTGCCGAGGGAGACGGAGCTGGAGCGGTGACGCTTTCGCGCGAGTCCGTTGAGGCCGAACTTGCGCTGCCCTTCCATTACGGTCCGCCGCGTGTCGTCAAGCCTTCCGCAGAA
Organism: Candidatus Sumerlaeota bacterium; assembly: GCA_021772735.1. Lineage (GTDB taxonomy): Bacteria > Sumerlaeota > Sumerlaeia > MVZB01 > JAJFLK01 > JAJFLK01. The sequence continues at coordinate 5,789 of JAJFLK010000262.1, forward strand.
TTACTGGGCGATGTGCTCAGCGAACTGGGCGAGAACGACGAGGCCATAAACGCATACCAGGATCAGCTCACGCGAACTCCCCGACGCACGAACTCGCTTCTTGGGCTGGCGCGCGCCGCAACGGCCGCGGGTGATGGGGCGACCTCGACCGAGGCCTACCGTCAGCTCAAGACGATCTGGCACGAGGCCGACCCAATGCTGCCCGCGCTCGGCGAAGTTAAGGATTCCGCCCAAGGTACAGGCGAAGAAATCGGCGGCTGACGTTTCAGATGTGATCGGCACGGCGCAGACGGATCGCGCCGTTTACGGTCTTGAGCGAGAGCCGGCCTCCGCCCTCGCCCACATGTCCGTGAGCGCTTCGGCCGACCCACCCCTTCTTGTGAATTGAGATAGGAAAGTCCGATGAGATGCGCCCGTGGACCGTCTTCGCGTTCACGGTGAAAGCTGCGTCGTGCGGCAGGTCGACCGAGACCCTGCCGTTGACCGTATGAAATTCAGTCGCGCCTTGCCAATCCGACGAGCCGATGCGAGCGCGGATCGCCCCGTTGACCGTCGATGCGCGCGCGAGGCCCGCAGTGGAAATTTCGATCCGGCCGTTGACCGACGAAGCCTTGACCGCGCCATCGAGGTCGGTCGCGCTGACGGCGCCATTAACCGTGCGGGCGGCGAAGTCAACCCCCGCAGGAACCTGGACGACGAACCTGGCCTCCACATCATTGTTACGGACCTGCATGTGCCCGCCGCCACCGGGAAGGCATTGGTTGGGCTTCTCGCCCCTCGGCGTCGGATAGACGGCGCAGAATGTGACACCACCGTCGTGCTTGATGACTTTGATCGGAACCGATTCGGGATCGCTCCGGCGCGCGGATTTAAAAACCTGAACCGAGGCAACATCTCCCTCGGCCGGGACCGCGCTGATTGAGCCATTGACGCCGTGGATCTCCAGCGTCCGTCCGGCGGCGATCTTGCCCGACCACTCGAAATCGGCCTGGTCCGATGCCGGGTCGTGCGCGCGGGCGCTCCCGAGCGCAATCGTGAGCAGCCCGACCAGGGCAAGCAGGGCGACCGGAACATTGGATGAAATTCTACTGGTGAACATGGACATTCTCCCTCAACTGGGTTCGGCCGGGGCTCAAGCGGGGTGATCAGACAAGCGTATAGACCGAGCCGGCGGCGCCGTCTATTAAGAGACCACGAGGAGGCTTCATTGGTTTGGCCGATCTGACTTCCGGTCGCCCGAGCCCAGATCGGTGTTTACATTCGGCCCGAAATGGGGCAAAATGACGGTCGCGTCAAGAATCACCAACAACTACCCCATTTACCTCACCATCGGAGGCCGAAGAGAATGAAATCAACAACTTGGATGCTGCTGCCGTGCATCATGCTGATCGCCGCAAGCGCATCAGCCGCCGAGCGCCCGACCTATACGAAAGACGTCGCCCCGATCCTGTTTGCCAACTGCGTTTCATGCCATCGGTCCGGCGAGATCGCTCCGATGTCCCTGATGAATTACGACGAGGTCCGGCCGTGGGCGAAGTCGATCAAGAAAGCAATCAGCGAGGGCACGATGCCGCCGTGGCATGCCGACAGCTCGAAAGTCGAATACCTGAACGACTTGAGCCTGAGTAGTGCCGAACGCGAGACGATCCTCGGCTGGGTCGACAGCGGCGCGACCCGTGGCGACGCGGGAGACATGCCCGAAGCTCCCACTTTCACCGGCGGCTGGGCGATGGGTGAGCCCGATTTCATCTTCCCCACCACGACCGGTTTCACGGTCGAGCAGGGCGAAACCGAAATTGAGTATCAGAGCGTCTACTTCGACTCCTCTTCGATCACCGAAGATCTCTACATCACGGAGTGGGAAATTCGACCGACGCATCTGAAGTCCGTCCACCACGCGAACATGGTCCGCGCGCCCAAAGCGCTTGATCGTGTCGGCATCGGTCAGGCCGTTCTCGCCGGCGGCGATTATATCGGAAGCTATCTGCCCGGCTGCCGCCCGATGAAATATCCCGAAGGCACCGCGCTTCGTATTCCGGCGGGCAGCGTGATCCAGATCCAGATTCATTACGTCGGCCTTGAGGACCGCGACGTGGTCGATCACACGGAACTGGGTGTCAAGTTCGCCCAGGGTCGCGTGGATAAGATCATGCGCGTGCTCGGCACCGACGACAACGACATGGAGATCGCGCCGTATCAGGACGACTACACGCTGGAGACGTCCGTTAATCTGCTCTACGACCTGACGATTCTATCGAGCGGCGCGCACATGCATACGCGCGGCGATTCTTACCTTATGAAGGCCATCCTGCCGGACGGCGGCGAGAAGCTCATCGCTGACGTGCCGAACTACGATTTTAACTGGCAGTCCAACTATCAGCTCGCCAACCCGGTCCAGGTGCCCAAGGGCACGGAACTTTTTGTCAAGGCGGGCTGGGACAACAGCGCGAAGAATCCTAACAATCCGGACCCCTCGCAGAAGGTCGTCTATGGCCCGTGGACGAAAGACGAAATGCTCGTCACGTGGGCGCACGCCGTGCTGACGAACGAAAAGCTGGGTCTCAAATTAGTGGACGGGCGCCTCGTCGGCAAGTTCGACGACGCCCAGGAAGCTCCTCACCCCTTCTTGCTGCAATCGCTTCCGGCTTCAATGAGGCCGCGCGAACCGAAAGCCGAAACCGTCGGCGGCGGACTGTAATCTCCGGCGTATAACGCGAACCCCGAATCCGAACGGCCCGGCCGTCAGCAAACGACGCGCCGGGCCATTCTGCGTCCGGGAACCTGGTTTGGCGTTGACCTGCTTTCGCAAAGGGCATCGCTAAAGATGACTAAGCCCTGCCCATTGTGTCACTCGAATATCGAGAGGGGCCGCCGCTGCTCCGTGACGAATCGCAACGGCCAGAAAGTGCCGAGCCGTCGGATTCGCGCTTATGAACTGCCACGCGGCGGGATCGTCATCAATCCGATCGGCGAACGAAATCCCAACGCTCCTTTCGGCCAGCTCCACCGAAAAATTCCCCAACCCGACCCGCATGCCCCGGCCATGCGCCTTGATGTAGGCCTCTTTGAGCGTCCAAATTTTGAAGAAGCGGCCGACGCGATCGTTGCCTTTTAGCGTCGCCAATTCGGCAGTCTCTGCTCTTGAAAAAAAACGCTCCGCAATCCCCGCTGTGGCGCGAGCCGGTTCGATGATCTCGACATCCACGCCAATCGGATGAGCACGGCACACCGCGCATGCGACCAGTCCGCGCGTGTGGCTCAGATTGAATTGCAGATCATGCCCGATGTTATTCGCAAGGTGAGGCTTTCCGTTTTCGTCGATCTCGAAACCGACCTCGGCGGGCTTGACGCCCAAACATTTAGCAAGGACCGAGCGCAACAGCACGCGCCCGGTGAGGAACTCCAGCCTGGAATGCTCGGGAATAAATCGCTCGAATCTCTCGCGCTCGCCCGCGTCCAGAAACCCGGCGATCAGCTCATCGGTCCTGCCATCGCGCTCAGCAATCGGCTCGACCGTGTAAACGTGCGCGACGCTGCCCTGCTCGTCATCGGAAAACGTACCTACCGCCGCGTCCTCGGTGTCGGCAACAGGGTTCTCAGGGGGGGGCTCAGGCACGGGCGGCCTCCGGCTCTTTTCCCGAATCCGAACGAGCCTCGCTTTGCGCGAACCACTGCGCCAATCGGACCAATCCCTCTTCGGTCGTCACCTCGGGCTCGTAACCGAAGTCGCGCCGCGCCGCCGAAATATCGAACCAGTGCGAGGTCGAAAGCTCACGCGCGAGGAATCGCGTCATCCGAGGCTCGGCCTTGATACGCAAAACCGTATGAACCGCTTCGAGCACTGCCCCGGCAGCGTAAGCCACGCCAGCCGGCACCGATTTGGTCACCGGCGCCATGCCCGCCGCGTCGAGCATCCGGTTGATCATTTCGGATAGCACGACCGGCTCGCCCTGCGAAACGAAATATGCCTTGCCCGCCTGGAGCGCATCGGGAGCCAATGTCGCCGCGGCCCGGAGGTGCGCAATGGCGGCGTTATCGACGTAAATCGTATCAACCTTGTTCGTGCCGTCGCCGACGATCTTAAGCGATCCCTCGCGCGCGCGATTGATAAGACGCGGAAACAGATGATTATCGCCCGGTCCCCAGATCAGATGCGGCCGCAGGGCGACGGTCGAAAGTTTCGCGCTGTTCGCCTTGAGCGCCATCCGCTCAGCGATGGCTTTCGTGCGTGGATAATGCGCGTGATAGCGCGTCGGATACGGAACCGATTCATCGACGCCCTCCATATCGCGACCCCCAAAAACCACGCTCGGCGAGCTCGTATAGACGAGCCGCGAGATTCCATGACGATGAGATGCGGCAATGACGTTCTTCGTGCCATGCACGTTGGGACCAAAAAATTCCCCGTGGCTCCCCCAGACGCCGGGCCGCGCGGCGACGTGAAAGACCAGATCGCACCCGGCGCAGGCTCGCGCGACACGCTCTTCATCGGCCAGGTCGCCTCGGACGACCTCGACTCCCAGCGCCGCGAGCTCGGGGTATTCGCCACGCGCGAAGCTACGCACCGCGATCCCCTGGCCAAGAAGCTGCCGAACGATCGCGCCGCCGAGGAACCCGCCTCCTCCGGTCACCAATGCTCGGCTCGATTCGATATTGAAATCGGACGCTCTCATCGCAATTGCCTCTCGGCCCATACCCGGAGCTTCTCGCGGACAATTTTGGC
>JAJFLK010000263.1 GCA_021772735.1 Candidatus Sumerlaeota bacterium
TGCGACGGCTTGTGATTTCGATCGCCGAACTTAAGCCGCACGATCGCCGCACACAGAAGTCCGAACTATACGAACGCCTGGGCGTCGGCGAGACGCCGGACAAAGCTATCGTCACGCTGCGAGGCGCCGAAGACTCGCAACTGGCTCGTATTTACGTCGGCGCCGAGAAGAAGGGGCGCGAGAACGAGCAAGGCTTCGCGCCGACGCTTGGCCAGTTCATCCGCGTCGAGGACGACGCCTGGGTCTATGAAATTTCCGCGCCGCTGCAAGTTGAGGTGACCGCCGTCGGCTGGTTGGACAAACAACTTATCGAGATCGAGGACAAAGATCTGGATCAGGTCCGCGTCGATGACGCGAGCACGACCGAAAGCTTCGCGCTCTCGCGCACGGGCACGGAAAAGTTCAAACTTGTCGCCGAAACGCCCGAAGGCTTTGTGACTCGCGACTCGCTTATGCAGGCCATCGCGCGGACGCTGGCAAAATTCAGAATCGCCGATGTCGCGAGCGCCGACGATCCCAAGGTCGCCGAATTGGAATACGACGGGACCTTCTCGGTCGTCAAGAAGAACGGCGTCCTCATCGAGCTGGCTTCGGCCCTTGACGGCGAAACGCCTTACATCAAGGTCTCGGCGCGATACCTTGCCGAGTTCGACGTCGGGGCAGGCGACGCGACGACAACGCCGACGGTCGGATCGGCAACCGCGCCGGGCTCCGGAGAGACCGAAGCCGCCGAGATCACCGAGCGCCATGCGCCGTGGGTCTACGAGCTCTCGCCGTATCAGATAGGCGGCTTGCGCAAGAAATTCTCAGATTTGCTCATGGCGAAACCGCCCGAGCCCGAACCAACTCCTGAACCCTCAGCCGCCTCCGCGCCGGAAGCTGCAACTGCGCCCAAAGCCGAACCAGCGGCCGAACCCGAATCTGAACCCTCAGCCGCCTCCGCGCCTGAAGGCGCTTCTGCGCCCAAGGCCGAACCAGCGGCCGAGGCTGGTTCGACGCCCGCGTCTCAGCCCGCAGCGCCCGAATAATAGTTAAAAAGATCTAGCCCAATATCGAACGCCCGCTCAGCGCGAGGCTGCAGCCGGGGCGGCGGGACTTTGGACTGACTTGCCGAGGAAGAATCGTTCGGGGTCGAACACACGCAGGAGCGCCAGCTCCTCATCGGTCGGACCGCCGAGCGCCTCCAAGTCATCGCTCACCTTCAAATCCCATCCGACCAGATCACGAATCTGTGCGACGGCCGTCTCCGTGTTCGCACCGTTGCAGCCGAAATACCCGGTCAGGATCAGCTCATCGCCGCCACGCTTCTCAAAGCGGCCCATCGTCGAGATCACCGCGCGGATGTGATGGCCCGGGCTGGTGATGTATTCCACCTGCTCGACAAACGCTCCGGGCCGCTGCTGCACGACGACCAGCGTCTCGCTCGCCGCCGTTGATATATCGTTTGCCCCACCCGAACCGACAATGAAGACGCCGCCCGGAGCGCGCGTGGAATTAACATTGCCGTGTTTATCGATCTGCGCCGCGCCGATCGTCCCCAGGCATCGGTTGTTCTCGCCGCCGGTGTAAAGGCCCAGAGTCTCGAAGATATCGGTCAGCATCGTCGCGGTCGGAAGATTACGGTAGTTGAAGACGAACGGGTCCGAAGGCCGGGGGTCGTGTCCGTATATCCCCGTCTCGGCCATCATATCGAACTCGACACCCGCATCGCGCAACTGGTGCGCGGCGAGCCAGGCCAGCAATGTCGCTTGCCCCACGCCCGAGAGCACGGTCCGATAACCCTCGTCGGCGATCCGGCGCGCGGCCATCCGGGCGGCCTGCACGACCATCTCTTCGATGGCGTTCGAGGGCCGGGGTTCATCCAGACTCTGCGCGAACCCCTCCAACTCGCCGCGCCACGATTCGGGCTCCGCGATGTGATGCAGATATCCGATCCGCTCACTCCCGAGCTTCTCGATATAAGCGGCGTGATCGCCGACGCCAAAAACCCAGTTTTCCAGCCATGCGTCATATTCTTTGGGGTCTTTCGTCGCGCGCCGATGCTCGATCATGAACTTGTAATCATTGCCGTAAGGCCGGAACTCGGGGACGCCTTGGCTGAAATTGCCCGCCGGGTGAGCGCCGAAGGGGCAATGGCTCACCGAACGCACGACAGAGCCGGGCAGGCGAACGAGGTTGCTGTGGCGACGGATGAACTCGGTATCGACGATATGATCGACAGTCAGGACGACGCCATCGCGCGCGGCCAGAGCGCCATAGACGTTCTCGGCCAGCGGCCCGAAGCAAATCGCGTTGCCGGCCGGATCGGCGGCCCAGGCGTGGACGAAAGCGATATCGGGGTGATACGCGCGCAAGAGCCCGACGGTCCGCCCCGACCCGAAGGGATCGTCGATCTCGCGGAAGTTCCCATCGCGCTCGGCCTCGGCGCCGATCGTGCTTCCGACCAAAGAGCGCGTCGCGAGGAACGGCAACCCCATCGCCCCGGCCAGAAGTCGCTGGGGAATGGTCAACATCGTGAAGTTTTCAAGCGCGAGAGAGCCATCGGCGAGGGCACGCTGCGTGATCGGGCTCGGCCCGGGCGTCGGATAACCCTCGCCCGCAAAAGAGCATATTGCCCTTTGAATCAATCCCAGATGCACGAGAGCGAGATACCCGCCGCTGATGGAAGATGAAATCAGCTCGAATCTTGGCGATTTTCCCCGGAATTGGCGGCAGACCTCATAAACGGCCGCGCTCGGACGCGATTGAAGTCCGCAAAAATTGAGTTTCATCCCGGGCTGGACAAATCGCGCGATCGCCTCGCCAAGATCCATGCGCTTATCGCTTGAAGATTCGTGAAGCGTATTGATGCGTCGCTCGATGGCGTCGCGCCAGTCTGTCATGAAAAGATGCCCCCTCGGCTCCGCGTCGGATCGTCGCGCCTAATCTCGCTATTCGTGTGATTTCATCATCGGCGTGATTATTTCACGTCGGGCGACGGCGGTTCAAGTTCGTCGGAGCCGGGATGGTCTGTTCCGAGGTCTTCATCGTCCTCGACGCGGACGTCAAGCGGCACGGCCGCGCCTGAACCGCGACGATCCGGCCAGCCTGCGTATCCGCCGTCCGCCGTGCGCCCGATTGCCGAGGCGCGTCCGAGCGCGCCCCGGCGTGTCAGCTTGTATCCCATCTCGGCCAGTGACGCGGACGCCCGATCCGACAACGCGTCGGGCTCGACGGCGATGACGTCCGGCAACCACTGATGATGAAATCGGGGCGCATCGACCGCTTCGGCGACGTTCATGCCGAAAAGCGCGGCGTTGGCGAATACCTGAAGAACGGTCGTGATGATGGTCGATCCGCCGGGGCTGCCCATAGTCAGCCAGAACGAGCCGTCGCGCCGGACGATCGTCGGCGTCATCGAAGAAAGCATGCGCTTGCGCGGGGCGACGGCGTTGGCTTCGGCGCCGGTCAGGCCATAGAGATTAGGCGTGCCGGGCCGCGCGCTGAAATCATCCATCTCGTTGTTCAAGAGAAAGCCCGCGCCGGGAACGACGGCCCCAAGGCCGAATCCCGCGTTGAGCGTCGTCGTGATCGCAACGACGTTGCCCCATTGATCGGCGACGCAGAAGTGCGTCGTTTCGGTCGATTCCGGTCGGCCGTGAGCAACACCGCTGCTATGCCCGGCTCGCCCGGTCGGCAGGAGCTTGCGCCGCTTAGCCAGGTACGAGGCCGACGTCAACTCCGCGACAGGGACATCAACGAAATCGGAATCGCCCAGCCAATAATTGCGGTCCGAATATGCGAGCCGCTCGGCCTCGACAACGCGGTGAACGTAAACCGCCGAGTTCCACGGCTCTCGGGAGAGCTGATCCAGATCGAGCAGGCCGAGAATCTGCGTCAGCGTCACGCTGCCCGAACTGGGCAACGGGTGCGTGATCAGCTCGAATTCGTGCCCCCCCGCCTGGACCGTAAAAGCAAACGGCTCTCGCCATTTGGCCTCGTATTGCGCCAGATCGTCGCCGGTGATGAGGCCGCCGCGCGCCTCAATTTCGGCGATGAGCAGCTCGGCGACGGCTCCTCGATAGAACCCATCGCGGCCTTTGGAATTGATCGCGCTGAGGGTCCGCGCCAGATCGCGCTGCACGAGTAAATCGCCGACCGCGACTGGTTCGCCGTCTCGAAAAAAGACGTCGGCCGAATCTTGATATCGAAGGAGTTTGGCGCGGCCGGCCACGAGATCGCCGTGCAGCGCGGCGCTGACCTCGAAGCCCCGCGCGGCCAATCGAATTGCCGGACTCATTACTTCGCTGCGTTCGAGCCAGCCGAAGCGGCGATGCAGTTCGAGCAGACCCGCGACCGATCCGGGCACGCCGACGCCCAGGTGACTGGCCAGGCTGAGGCCCGCGACGACCTTGCCATCGGCATCGAGGAACATATCGCGCCCAGCCCGGGCCGGGGC
>JAJFLK010000264.1 GCA_021772735.1 Candidatus Sumerlaeota bacterium
GCTGTCTACCTGCTCCGGCTTGTGATCGGAAACTTCATCGGTCTTACGGTCGGGGCCCTGACAGCGGCCTGGGCTGTGAGCTTTGGCCTCAAGGTCGCCGGGAAAGCCACCTACACGCGAGCCGTCATCGGGGGGGCCTTGCTCGGGACGCCTGTCGGCGCTCTGACCGCGGGATCGACGCCCCTCGTTCTTCTCATCAGCTCTTCTAATTTCGAATGGGCGACGCAGATGATCCGGCGCTCGCTCACTGCAGGCGCGCTGATGGGGTTCGTCAACGGGATCATAGCGGCAGTGGTCATCGTCTACGTGATTCGCCGAGCCGACGCCACGTCGGCTTCGGCTGCGGAGCTCTAACCGCCGGACACGTCCCGGCTTATCTCTTTCATCTCGCCCGCCCTTGCGAGTGCCGCTTTATTTAGAATTCGTCGCAACACAAATTGAACGACGGCCAGTCCCACGGCCCATTGGACGAACAGCAACGTCCAATGGCCGGCGCCTGTGAACTTCCAAAGACTGAGGCCTTCGATCGGCCCGAACGCCAAATTGACGTTCGCCTCTTCTGAGGTGAAGAGGCGGGAAGCAATCATGACGGCAGCGACGAAAAGGAGCGCCATCCACCAGGCTTGCGGGGGGATGCCCATTCGGCGAGCGCCCACGATCCCAAGCGCGAGGCCGAGAACGTGGGTCAATAGCGATGTCGGAATGAGCGGCTCGCCACTGACGAGGGAGAGAATCCATGTGGGAAGACCGATCGTGAGGCCGAGCAGACCCACGGAGTTCATGAGCGGCGAACCAAGGATAAGCCCGAAACCGACTAGCAGCGCCGAAAGATTGCAAACCCAAATGATATCCTGCGGCGTGCCGGCCAAAATGTGCCAGGTCGCATGGGCCGCAAAGCCCGCGCAGCAGAGCCCGCCAAGAATACGGAGCTTTGTCCGCCTTGATCGGTCAAATACGGCCGCTGTTTCGGTCCGATTATCGGTGGATGTCATGTCCCCTCACCGCCGACGGCATCATACCGGTTCGTTCCGTTCTCTTGCCAGCGGCGATCGAGCAAAGAAATCTCGGCCTTGCGCAGGCCGGGATTTGCTTTTGAAATTTGGAGATCTTATCGGCGACCGAACTCTTCGGCGCCGCACGCCGAACCCGGCCGAATCGCCCGATGATTAGCCGGCGAAGAAATTGAGATAAACCATCAGGCCGAGGCCGAGGGCGACCATTCCGCCGGTGATCGCAGCCCAGAGCAGGACGGTCTTGCGCAAGGCACGCGCGGCATCACGGATCGCGGGCTCGATTCGCCGTTGAAGCTGGGATTCGAGTTCCCGGCCGACGACGTCCTGAACAATCCGGGGAATCTGATCGTTCGCCGCGATGCGAAACTGCTTTTCGGCCAGCTCGGGCAGAACGTCGCGGGCAACTCTTGGAATCGCCTTGCCGGCGACGGCCTCAACCGTGCCGACCAGTTGCTCGCTGATCTCGGGCACCATCTTCTCGGCGGCCTTCTGCAAACGAATCTGGACCTCACGCGGAAGCATGTTGGCAAGGATGTCCTTGGTCCGGTCTCGGATCATATTCGGCAGGGCCTGATCCGCCGCCCGCCGCACGGCCCGTTCGGTCTCCTGGATGAGGACATTCTCCATGGCCTCGCTGACTTTGCGATCGGCCAGTTTCTCCACCATGGACTGGGCGACTTCGCGCACGGTCAGCTTGACCAGTTCCTGTTCCTTCTCGGCGGTCAGCGCCGTGACTTTGCTTTCCACTTCCTCGCGCGCCTGCTGATCGACGGCTGTGGCGACGTTCTGGATTGATCGCTCAACGATGATCCGCGTTTTGCGCTCCACCGCCTCTTTGATGTGCTTCTCTGCCAGGCCGTTCATAAAGATATCTGCCTGATCCGAGAGATACTGCCTCGCGATGTCTTCTAGATGGCTTTCTTCGAACAGGTTTCCGACTTTGCGCACCAGCGCTTTCGAACCGTAAGGCTTGAGCAGGAATCCATTCGCGCCGCGCGTCGAAAGATCTTCGCGTTCGTCGATCGTATCTTCGGCGATAAGTAGCAGGATGGGAATCGGGTGAGTCTCGGCCTTTTGGCGCAGCATCCGCGTCGTATCGTATCCGGTGACGCCATCCAGCGTGGCATCCATAACGACCATGTCGACATCCTCGATCTGCGGACAGGTCATTGCGGCAGCCGCGTTGGCGGCGACGATTACCTCGTACCCCGCGTCGCTGAGGATTGTCTGCGCGATATCGCGTTCGGCCGGACTGTCTTCGATGAGAAGTATGGATTCACCGGGCATGATGGACGTCTCCGGGTCGGTCAGTGGTATGGGATAAAGGGGTTCGCATGATCTGAGATTCGAATCGCGTCGCGATCAAACCTCATCTTCCCTCCATCGGCGGAATGAAAAATCTGGATGAACCGTGGTGACTTCGCATCCGTCGTAAGGGTTCATAACCTTCTTGAAGATCGCCGTTGCCTTCTCCTCGCCGAGCCGATCGGCGGCGCGGGTTCTCAGGTGTTCCAGCACGAGGCGCAGCGCGTTCAGGCTGTCGTCGCGCGCGCCTTCGATCGAATGTGCCAAGCCGCCTTCGGCATTTACCGCCGCGTCGAATCGCGTCCACCGGAATCGACCCCCGCGATAAGTCACGAGATCGGCCCGAGGATTGCATTCCTCAAACTCGGTCCACACCGTGACGAGCCAATCGCCCTTTTCGGATTCGTCGTTGAACCCTGGAAGCCCGATCAGCGCCTCGACCAGATTATTGATCGCCGAGCAGACCAGACCGACATCCGTGAAATAGGGCTTTGCGCTGGGGCCGGCGAATGAACCGATATCAATTTCGTCGTCCTCGCTCGTGACGCCCTCGACCGGCTTGCGGCGCGAGAAGATTCCGAAGAGCGACGACTTCGCATCGTCGTTTTGTGCGTCGCTCTCGGCATCGCTGACCAACGTCTCGACGGCGCGGACCGGAGCGACGCCGGAATGGCTCGTTCCGTTTTGACCCGCGTCGCCATCGCAATCGTCGACGCTCGCGATGACCCCCTCGCGCAGAAGCGAATCGAGAGCCCAATAGGTTTCGAATCTTCCGATCGTCGAAAGCCGAACGAGACCCTCGACGCTGAGGCGGCCATTAACGATAGACAGCACGCGCCAGGATTTGGGCTCCAGCTTGAGCTCCGGATTGAACTGGAATTCCGGATTGACGCGGAAAATTTCTCGCGAGTTGTCGATGTTCGCGCAGATGGATTGCCACTCGTCCAGGCGGCGCGCGCCTTCGAGAAGCAGCGGCTCGACGTCGAGCGCAATTGAAATGGCTCCGGGCTTTGCGGCCGGACCCTGCTCGAAATGGAAATTCCCGTCTTCCCAACGGAATAGGTCCCAGACTTCTTCCTCGACCTGCAGCCGGACAAATCCGTGGAGCTCCTCGGCCGAGATTATCTTGCGATCAACCAGGATCTCACCAAGGCGACGGCCTCGGCCGCCGATTTGTTGGGCGTCCAGGGCCTCGTCCAGCGTCGCTCGATTGAGTTTTCCGGCGTAAAGCAGCATCTGACCGAGGCGCAGGTGACGCGTGTCCGATTGGGCGCCGGTAATCTTGCCCTCGACGAATGTGAGGTCGACTTTATGGTGATCGCGCTCCACCGAGAGCACGCCGCTCATGCGACCCATCGCCAGAAACTGAAGGATCTCTGGAAACTTGAAGGCCTTGAGGCTGCCCTCAAGCTCCATCTGCTTCACGTCGTTTGCTGAAGCCATGGCTATCGAACGCCTTTCGTCGGATGCGGTCGTTGTGCGGTCCGCATGGTCAATTCGCTCTGCAATGTCTTTGTTTTCAAGCGCTTAACTCTTCATCGTCGTCCGTTGAGCCCGCCTCGAAAACCGTCTCCAATCTCTTATCGGCGCGCCGACCCACATCCTCAAGGCCTCGCGCACGCTCTTCCGCATCTCCGGGTTCGTCCTGGTCCTCTCCGAGCAGCGCCGCGATGCGTCCGGCCTCGGCCCCGGCCACGCTCTGGAGCCGCGAGAGCTCGGCCCGATCGTCAAAAATCAGCGTTAATATTGCGCGGTCTTCGACGTCCGTGCTGTGCAGATGATCGCCTGAGCCTTGATGAAAAATGACCGTAATCTGCTCTTGGCCAAGGATCGCGCCGATGGCGCGCGAGGTGGCGCGCGAGGCGGCGATCAAGACGCACAGGTTCTCGATTTCCTGGATGACGCTGAAACCGGTTCGGATCAGGAGCTGTCCACTGGAATCGATCAGCAGTCCGCACTTGGCGCCGCTCTGCTTCAAAATTTCGACGATGATCGCGCGAATCTGGTTCAAGGTCTTCGGGCTGATATCCTGAGATTGGATGAAATCCA
>JAJFLK010000265.1 GCA_021772735.1 Candidatus Sumerlaeota bacterium
GCGACTTCCACATCCCTTCGATGGTGCGCCGGGATGATCTGCTCCTGACGGTCTCGACCGGAGGCGCCGCGCCGGCTCTGGCCCGGGAGATCTGCCATCGACTCGAACAACAGTTTGGACCGGCGTGGGGGGATTTCGCCCGTCTACTCGGAGACTTCCGGCGCCGCTGGAAGCGACGCGGAGAAAGCGAGCAGATTCACGCCCGAATGCGCGAGATCATCGGCTCCGATGTTTTCGAGATCATGCAATCGAGCGGGGCCGAGGCGGCTGGCCGCAAGATTCGGCGGATCGTCCGGCGTCTCGAAGGCGAACGGGCCGCGAGCCGAGAGCCCATGAAGAAGCCGACCAAAGCACCGGCCAAAAACAGGGCACAAACCGAAGGCAAACGCAAATAGGAGTTCGAATCCGGGGTTCGATCGAGGCGAATGACACGACTTCTCATCATCGGCTATGGACCGCTTCCTGCCCGCGAATGCCGTCAAGGGATGGGCCCCGGCCTACGCACTTGCCAGTTCGTCCAGGGCGCGATCGAAGGCGGCCATGAGGTTCATCTTTTCACGCTTCCGCCGCCGCACAGATTGGCCGAGCCGAACGCGGAAGCCCGAATCGAGCCGGCGCTCTTCGAGGGCATCGAGTATCAGCGATTCTCGCTGCACAGCGGCGAGTATGCCGCAGGCGTTCTGAATGACAAGGTCGCCGCCATTGACCCCGAGGCGATCGTCGGGATCGGCGCATATTGTTCGTATCTGGCCGCGATGCTCTCGACGACGCTGCCGCTGTGGTGCGACCTGAGCGGAATGTGGATGGCCGAAATGCAGGGCCGATGCAAAGCCGAGGGCGAGGATGGCCGGCTCGTCGGTTCATGGGCGATCGAACGGGCCATTCTGCGTCGCGCCGATAAGTTCTCGGCGGTCTCGCGTCCGCAACTTCATGCCATGATCGGTGAGATGGGAACCATTGGGCGGCTCAACCGGCACACGTTCGATTATCAGTTCGGCGCGCACATCCCGAACTCCGCACATGGCTGGGATTTTCCAGAAGAGTTCACGCCGGAGCCGACCGAATCTCAAGGCGCGGCTCCGGACGAGGCGGAGTCCCATTCTTCCGTTCCCGAATCCACCGAATCCGCATCGGAACCCGCTCGGGCGGAGCCGAGCGATCCCGAGATACCCCAAAGCGACGATGCCACGCCGGTCCTGCGCGGATCGGTCGTCCCGAAAACCGCCTTCGTCATCCTGTGGAGCGGCTCATTCGGGGCCTCGAGCGATGTCGATGTGCTGATCCATGCGATGGACGACCTGATGGACCAACACGACGAGGTGCATTTCGTCTCGACCGGCGCGGGAATCGAAGGCGCCGACGGCAAGGTATATTCGAGCTTCGAGAACGCCGCCGCAGCTTCGCCGCATCGCGAGCGATATCATCTGCTTGGATGGATCGAGGCAGAGAAGTTGGCTCGGATTTACGAAGAGGCTGACCTCGGCATCAACATCGACGCGCCGAACTACGAAACGTTTTTCGGAGCCCGCAGCCGCCTGAACGCGATGGCGACCGCGGGCCTGCCGATCCTGACCACGCTCGGCACGGAGATCAGCGAATGGCTGCACGACGGCAGAGCCGCGCTGACGGTTCGCATGGGCAAGCCTCACGAAATCGTCGAAGCCATCGAGCCCTGGCTCGATCAGCGCGAGGGCCTCAAACCCCTTGCCGATCGCGCGCGCGGCATCATGGAAACCGATTTCTCGATCTCAACCACGACTCTCGGATTCCGCAAATGGCTCGAAAATCCCGGGCTTGCGCCGGACAACGAGGCCAAGGTCCGGACTTCGCGGGGCGAGTTGGCCGATTTGAACACGACGACCATCAACACGCTTGAGAGCCAGACCATGATGCTGGATGAAGACCCCAGAACCCTGATGCAATCGCGACGCGAGATCGAGGCGATGCGCCAGCGGCCGTGGTTCCAGGCCTATCGCAAAGTTCGCAAACTGCTGGGCGAGTGAAACGCGGCGGGTAGGGTGATTCGGGCTGGGGAGTGAGTCGAGCTTGTGATACGCTCCAGTTCGACGCTCGATCATTACGAACCGTTTAGACGCTCGATTCGAGCCGTCGCCGCGAAAGGTCGCCCGGATGCCAAAAACTGAATATCTCCGGATGCTCGAAAATTACGACCACGCCGTCCCGACCGAGCGGCTGCCCGAAGCGAGCGAAGACGAGGTCGATCCCTTCGCGGCGGGCCTGGAGCCGCTCGCCAATATGATCACGGTGCGATATGGCTCGCAGGTCACGATCGTCACCGGCGGGCATGGTGCTCATTCGGCGATCCAGGGTGATATCATCATCCCCAAGGAGGTCGCGCACAGCGAGTGCGACATCACCATGCGCATCAGCCGATATGGCAAGTTCACGACTTTTTTCCCGCTAAACGCAGGGTACGAAAAACTAGACCCGCGCGACTCCGAAGAACTGATCGCCATGATCGATCAGGCCGAATTCGTTTACCTGCCGATTCAGGCGCTGGTCAAACCCTACTCGGGGACGGGACGCAACGACCCGGCTCCGGCAAGCTGGTGGGAACGATACTTCGAACGCGTGTGAGACCCACGACAATCTGGTCCAGCCTCTTACTTCCATTGATGCCCCCGCGCAGATGTCTGCGGTGTTGGCTTCCGGGTCTGCTTGCATTGAGCGCGATGCTTTGCTTATCGCATGTGTTCGGCGTGCAGACTGCGCAAGCCGAATCGACCTCCCCCTCGCTCATCACCGAATCCGCGTTTCGCAGTGCCGCAGATTACTCGGCGCGCAACGGCGGCGAGGCCCTGCTCATCCAGAGTGATGGCGAGGTGATCTTCGAAGACTATCGCCGAGGCTTCGACGCGGACAAGGCCCACCTGCTCGCCAGCGGGACGAAAAGCTTCTGGGGCGTCGCGGCGGCGGTGATGGCCGATGAGGGTTTGCTTGAGTTCGATGAAATGGCGTGCGAGACGATCGGCGAGTGGAAGGGCGATCCGCTCAAATCGAAAATTCGCGTGCGGCATTTGCTCAATCTGACCAGCGGTCTTGAGCCCTCCAAAGGCGACCTGCGCGGCTGGAGCACGAAAGATAAATATCTCCATGCCATCGGCGTGGAATGCGTTACCGAGCCCGGCTCCAAGTTTCGCTATGGCCCCTCGCATCTGTATGCGTTCGGCGAGCTGATGAAGCGCAAGCTCGCGGCGCGCGGACCCGAGGCTGATGACGATCCGCTCCAATACATGATCGAGAAGATTTTCGATCCGATCGGGATGAATATCGCAATTTGGCGGCGGGACGCGGCGGGTAATCCGATGGCTCCGGCCGGGGCTTCCCTGAGTGCGAGCGAATGGGCGAAGTATGGCGAGCTGCTGCGGCGCGAAGGCGATTGGCACGGGCAGCAAATCGTAAGCCGGGGCAAACTAATTGAGTGTTTTGCCGGAAGCGACGCGCGCCCGGCCTACGGTTTGACTTTCTGGGTTCGCGAAGATGCCGCCGCGTATGTTCACTCGCAGGGAGAATTCTCGGGCGAAGTTTTCCCCGCCGATGCGGTCATGGCCGCGGGCATGGGCATGCAGCGGCTGTATGTCGTCCGTTCGCTCGGCCTCGTCATCGTTCGATTCGGAAACGGCGACGGGCGATATACCGACGGCGGATTGTTCGGCCACCTGTTTGGCACGCTCGGCGCCGAGCAGTGACAATGGCGCGTTGATTGCATAAGCTTTCCGCCCGATCTTGCCGACATCACGCAAACCATCACCGCAGATGACACGTCCGTTGCATTAAGGAATCACCCCATGAAAGCCGTCGTCGCGCGCGAACTGTGCGAACCCAAAGATCTGACCGTCGAGGAGATGCCCGATCCCGAGCCGAAGAAGGGCGACGTGCTTGTCCGCGTCAGCGCCGCTGCGCTGAACTTCCCCGATGTGCTGATGATACAGGGCAAGTATCAGGTCCGGCCGCCGCTGCCGTTCACGCCGGGGTTGGAGGTCTGCGGGACGGTCGAGGCTCTTGGCGAAGGCGCGGAGGGTTTCGAGCCCGGCCAGCGCGTCATGGCTCAGCTTGCTATGGGCGGCTTTGCCGAGCTGACGACCGCCCCGGCCATTGCCGTCCACGCTGCGCCCGATTCGCTCAGTGACGCCGAAGCCGCAGCCTTCCCACTCGTCTATCAGACTTCATTTTTCGGCCTGGCTTACCGCGCGCAATTGCAGAGGGGAGAGTCGGTCCTGGTCCATTCGGCGGCGGGCGGGGTCGGCCTGGCGGCCGTGCAGATCGCCAAAGCCCTGGGCGCGGGCAAGATCATCGCGACGGTCGGGAGCGACGAGAAACTGGATGTCGTCCGCGAGGCAGGCGCGGATGTCGCGCTTAATTATCAAACCGAAGATTGGGTCGCCCGAGTCAAGGCCGAGACCGGCGGCGGCGTCGATGTCATCTACGATCCCGTCGGCGGGCCGGTCGGCGAGCTCTGTACCAAGTGCATCGCCTTCGAAGGCCGAATTATCGTCATCGGCTTCACGAGCGGCGATTTCTCGACGTATCGCTCGAACCACATTTTGATCAAGAACTACAGCGTCATCGGCCTGCACTGGGGCGCGTATCGATTCAAGAACCCGGCTCGGTTCGACGAGGGCTGGCGCGATCTGATGCAGCTCCAAGCCAAGGCGGGATTCAAGCCCGTCGTCGGCGGAACGTATTCGATGGATCGGATCGCCGAGGCCATGGAGCACCTGCGTTCGCGCAAGGCCGTCGGCAAACTCGTTATGGAGTGGTAGCCGGCGGAGTGATTTCTATATCCATATGCCCTTCGATCAGGATCTTTTCGTCGTAGTCGGATTTTTCGGCCATTTTGCTCGCCATATCCGCCGCTGCCTCGGACTTGGGGGATTCGATCTCGGTTATCTCGATCGTCTTGAGCCCGTAGCGCGTCGTGACCGTGCCGGTGATCTTCGCTGGCGTATTGAAATAGCCCTTCAACTGACGATGGATCGCCGCGCTCGAATCGCCCAAAACAATCAGCATCTCGGCGGCCTCGCCCTCGCCGACAAGCACCGCCGCGGGCAGGCCGCTTTTGGCGATGCATTTCGCCGAGCATGTATCGGGCAGCCCCGGCCCGGAGTGTCCGTCCATGAAACAAACGACATCGATCGGAACGCCGGTCAGCGTGACCTTGCCGTCCTTAACGCCATCATGGCCGTGATGGCCCGAAGGCTCCTTTGCGTCGGCGTCATGCCCGGCGCCATGGCCTGCATGATCGCCATGGCCTTTGGCCGTATGGCCACCATCCTCAGTCGCTGCCGATGCGATCGGCTTGACGTGATTCGGGCCGTGGTGCGCCTGTGCGGCTTGAACCAGGAACAGGCAGAGCCCGGCGACGCCGAGAAGCGAAATAATTTTGCGCATGATGATAGATTCCTTAATTGATAGAACATGGCAACCCGCGCGACGCCGCGAATCGGGGGCGCGTCCCAAGTTATGGCCCTGCTTTTACCACGCTCCGCTTTTATTCACATCCCCAAAACCGGAGGGGAGTGGGTTCGCGTTGCGATCGCGCGAGGCCGAATCCCCTGCCTCGAATCCAATCCGGAGCATCCCTACGATGTCGCGATGCACACGCATCCCTCGACGACGTCGGATCTCGGACCGTGGTCTTTCGCCTTCAAGAAGCGCCCCTGGACGTGGTTTCGCCCCGGCGGGCGATTTACGTTCGCGTTCGTCCGCCACCCGCTCAAGTGGTATCAATCGCGCTGGGCGTATCGGATGGAGAACGGCTGGGAAGCGGGGCATCCCATGGATGACGCCTGCCACAGCGAAGATTTCAACGAGTTCATCGCCAAACTCCTGGACTGGCATGCGGGATATCTCTCCGACATTTACGATCAATATTGTGGCCCGGAGAGTAAGCCGATCTCGTACGTCGGTCGCCAGGAGAGGCTAGCCGACGATTTGGTCGAGGCCCTTCGGCTGGCCGGGGAGCGCTTCGACGAAGAGGCGATCCGATCCACCCCGCGCGAGAACGTCACTGCCGGTTTGGATCGCTGGAAGTCAAAAACTGAATTCGACCCGGCCCTCAAGACCCGCATCCTCCAGGCCGAGGCCCGCGCGATGGAGCGTTTCGGATACCGCGCCGAGGATGTTTGAACCCGCCCCGTGTGCCAGATACAATGCCGCCCCCGTGCTCGGACTGATTGAGAGCGTCGAGGCCGCGGGCACGAATCAAAAAGGAAGAACCCCACAAGAATGACCCAAAGCATCAAGCCCGTGCGCGGCGAGGAATTTGCGCGCACGTTTACGAGAGATATCGACGACTTCGGCGATTGGACGAAACTCGAACCGCACTTCGCCGAGCTGGAGAGCCGGGGCAAAGTGCTGGATTCGGCCCACGCCATCGAGCAATGGCTGCTCGACGTGAGCGAACTGGGCGCCGCGATCGACGAGGAATACTCGCGCCGATACATCGCCATGACCTGCCAGACAGACGACAAGGAGATCGAGCAGCGCTACCTGGATGTCCTCGAAAATGTCATCCCGCACGTGCAGACCTGGGGCGATCGGATCAATCGCGTCTACCTGGCGTGCGGCCTTCGCGATCAACTCGATCCCAACCGATATGAGGTCTACGACCGCGCGATCGAGAATTCCGTCGCGATCTTTCGCGAACAAAACGTCCCGCTCAAGACCGAAGACAGCAAGCTCGGCCAGCAGTACCAGGCGGTTTGCGCGGCGATGACGGTGACCTATCGCGGGGAAGAAAAAACGCTCCCGCAGATGGCGCCCCTCATGGAAGAAACCGACCGCGCCGTGCGCGAGGAGGCCTGGCGGCTCGTCGCCGAGCGACGCGCGGCCGATCGTGACAAACTGGATGACCTCTTCGACGAGATGATTGCCCTGCGCACGCAAATCGCGGTGAACGCCGGTTACGAGAATTTCCGCGACTATCAGCATCAATCTTACGGCCGGTTCGATTATCGCCCCGAAGCGTGCATCGCGTTCCAGGATGCCGTCGCCGAGACCGTCGTGCCGCTGCTGCGCGGTATCCGCGAAGAACGGCGTGCCGACCTGGGAGTCGAGGCGCTGCGGCCCTGGGATCTCGCCGTGGATTCCAAAGGTCGCGCTCCGCTGCGTCCGTTCGCGACCGGTTCCGAGCTCGAATCGGGTTGCCTCCGTATCTTCGAGAAGATCGGCGGCGAATTCGGCTCGCAGTTTGCTTCGATGCGTAAGCTCGGCCTGCTCGATCTGGAAAGCCGCAAAGGCAAAGCGCCGGGCGGATATCAATCCAGCCTCGAAGAGATCCGATACCCGTTCATCTTCATGAATGCGGCGGGCACGGACCGCGATGTGTTCACGCTGCTGCACGAAGGCGGGCACGCGTTCCATGCTTTTGCCGCACGCGCCGAGCAGTTGCTGGCCTATCGCTCCGCGCCGATCGAATTTTGCGAAGTGGCCTCGATGACGATGGAGATGTTCGCTTTCGATTATCTGGATGAATTCTACTCGGATGCCGACGAGGCCAATCGATCGCGCCGTCAGCACCTGGAACAAATGCTATCGCTCTTCCCGTGGATCGCACAGATCGACGCCTTCCAGCATTGGATCTACCTGAACCCGGGGCACTCGCGCGCCGAGCGCGAGGCTCAGTGGCTTGCGCTGGATGAGCGGTTCGGCCCGGGCATGGATTGGACGGGTCTCGAAGCGATGCGCTCGGCGATGTGGCATCGTCAGCTACACCTGTTCGAGGTTCCGTTTTATTACATCGAATACGGAATTGCACAGTTGGGCGCGCTTCAGCTTTGGCTCCGATATCGCGATTCGCCCGGCGAGGCGGTCGAGGGATACCGGCGGGGCCTCGCCTTGGGCGGGGCCCGCCCGCTGCCCGAACTCTTCGAGACGGCCGGAGCGAAATTCGATTTCTCCGCCGCGACGGTCGGCCCGATCATGGCCGCCGTCCAAAGGGAGCTCGCAGCGACGGCGTCATAGAATCTCCTTGCCCCGCAGACCATGCGCAGGCGAACATTTGGGCTCAATAACCCCAACGCAATCCAAAGGCAGTTCCCCATGCGCAACGTGATCTCGATCTCGCTTCTCGTCTTTTTCCTCGGCGCACGGATCGCCTCGGCCGGGGAGAACTGGCCGCAATGGCGCGGCCCCGAAGGCAACGGCACGACCGACGCCGAGGGCCTCGCCGTCACCTGGAGCGAGACTGAGAACATCGTCTGGCGCGCATGGTTGCCGGGCTGGAGCGGCGCGACGCCGGTCGTTTGGGACGATCGAATATTTGCTCATTCGCCCGACGCAGGAGGCGCACAAACAAGCGCAAATCCCCGCGAGGGATATCGCAAAATGTTCCAGCCGGTCGGCGGACGCGGCGCGGGTTCCAAGTGGTCTCTGCTCCTGTGCCTCAACGCGGCCGACGGCAAGGCGCTTTGGACACGGCAGCTCGACGAGGGCAACCAGCTCTCGGGCAAGCAGAACCTGACTTCGCCCTCTCCCGCGACCGATGGCGAGCATGTCTGGAGCATGACCGGAAGCGGCGAGCTCGTTTGCTTCGATCTGGATGGCGCGGAAGTCTGGCGACGCAACATTCAGGAAGATTACGGCAAGTTTGGCATCAACTGGGGGTATGCCGCTTCGCCGCTGCTCTATCGCGATCGGCTGATCGTCCCCGTCTTGCACGGTTTCAAAACGAACGACCCTTCTTACGTCCTCGCGGTGGATAAACTCACCGGCGAGACGCTTTGGAAGACCGAGCGCGTCACGACAGCCGTCGCCGAATCGCCCGATGCGTATTCGACGCCGCAGATCTGGAACGGCGCGGGCACGGATCAGATTATTATCAACGGCGCGGATGTTGTCACCGGCCACGACCCCGCCGGCGGCGCGGAGCTCTGGCGCATCGGGGGGCTGAACCCCGGCAAGGGAAAGAATTATCGAGTCGTCGCCTCGCCGGTGATTTCGGCCGGCATGATCTTCGCGCCGAGCCGGCGAAATCCGCTGCTCGCCCTGGCCCCCGCAGGCGAGGGCAATCCTCCAACCCTCGCGTGGAATACCAAACGCGGTCCCGACGTCCCGACGCCCGTGAGCGACGGCAAGTATCTGTACATCATCGACGACCGCGGCGTTGCGTGGTGCCACGATGCGAAGACCGGCGAGCTGAAATACAAGGAACGCACAGCGACCGGCACGTTCAGCGGTTCGGCGGTTCTCGCCGACAGCAAGATTTATGCAAACGCGGAGAACGGCCAGACGATTGTTCTGGCCGCATCACCCGAGTTCGAACTGCTCGCCATCAATCAGCTCGACGACGACTATACGCTCGCATCACCGGTCATCGCGGGCGGCAGGATTTATGTCCGCACCTCGGCGGCGCTTTATTGCATCGCGGATGCGGCTGGCCCCGAGAATGAGTCCCCATGATCCAAAGCCGAATAATCGAGCGCCGATTCGAGAATCACATCATATCCTCCTTGCGCAGATTCGCGATGGCGGCTGTTTTTGCCGCGAGCGTTTGCTCGACGTTCTGCACACGCCCGGCGCAGGCGGATGATGTCTTCGTCGGACCCGGCGCGGGAGCGGCCGTGATGGTCCACGGCGGCGTGCGCTCGCCTCTGGATCGGACCGGGCAGGTCGCGAAGGCGGCCGACGCCGCATGGAAAGCGCTGGCCGAAGGCAAAGACGCGCTCGAAGCGGCAGTGGAGGCGGCGGTCGTCCTTGAGGACGATCCGGATTTTAACGCCGGCACGGGCTCGAATATCCGCCTCGATGGCGAGACGGTTCAGATGGACGCCGCGGTGATGACGAGTCGGGGCGATTTCGGCGCGGTCGCCATCATCGAACGCGTCAAGAACCCTGTCCTTGTCGCGCGCGGCGTCATGGATTCTCCGCACCTGATTGTCGCCGGAGATGGTGCGACGCGGCTGGCGCGGACGCTCGGGATGGCGGATTACGATCCGCGCGTGCCCGAGAGCGAGGCCCGATACGAGCAGCTCCGGTTTCGGATGGATAATGGCATGCTTGGCGGCGATTGGTCGCGTTTCGATTGGCGAGAGCATTGGAATTTCCCGAACGAGTACGAACCCGCGCCGATCTCCGAGGAGTTCATCCCCATTGATACGATCGGCGTCGTCGTGCATGACGGGCGCGGAGGCTTTGCCGTGGCGATCAGCACGGGCGGCACCTCGGCGACCCTTGCCGGGCGCGTCGGCGACGTTGCGATGATGGGCGCGGGAAGCTTCGCGGGGCAGGCCGGGGCGGTCTGCGCGACGGGATGGGGCGAATACATCATCCGCCAGCAGCTCTCGCGGCGTGTTTACGATTGGATGGAACAGGGCGTCGCGGTCGGGGAGGCGGTCGACCGAGGCCTTGCGCTTTTCCCCGATTCGATCAGCATCGGACTGATCGCGGTCTCGCGAACCGGCATCACGGCGCGCGCGAATGCGTCGATGGCCTGGGCGGGTTTTGATCGCGGTGTTTCGGTTCGGGCCGATATCAGCGCCGACGTCACTCGACAATCCGGCGTATCCGCCGCGCAGGATTAACCGCGAGTCTTTGCGCGCAATTTGAACTCTTCGATCGCGCAATAAAGCGTCGGGACGACGAACACCGTTATCATCACGACGCACATGCCGCCGAACGATGGGATGGCCATCGGGACCATCACGTCCGCGCCGCGACCGGTCGAGGTCAACACCGGAAGCAGCGCGAGGATCGTCGTGGCGTTTGTCATCAGGCAGGGCCTGATCCGGCGCTTTCCGGCCTGCACGGTTGCCTCGCGGATGGCTTTGGTCGTCGCGGGCACATCGATCGCGAAGCGTTGTTTCAGATACGTCGCCATGATGACGCCATCGTCGCTCGCGATGCCGAACAGCGCGAGGAATCCCACCCACACCGCCACGCTCAGATTGAAGTTTCTGACTTGAAACAGATCGCGCATCGAGACGCCGAAGACGTCGAAGTTCAAGAACCATCCCTGAGCGTAGAGCCAGATCATCACGAAGCCCCCGGCCCACGCGACCAGAATTCCGGCGAAGACAAGAATGCTGGTCGGGATCGAGCGGAACTGCAGATACAGAATCATGAAGATAATAAACAGCGCCACTGGAAGCACGACGCGGAGCTTCTTCTCCGAACGAATCTGATTCTCATAGCTCCCCGCGAATCGATAACTCACTCCCGTCGGCAGGACGAATTCGCCGCTCTCGCGTTTCTCGTCGAGGTAACGCCGGCACGTCTCGACGACATCGACCTCTGCAAGCCCCGGCTTTCGATCGAAAACGACATAGGCTGTCAGGAACGTGTCTTCGCTCTTGATGGCTTGAGGACCACGGCGGTATTCGATCTTTGCGAGCTGGGCCAGGGGAATCTGCATGCCGCCGGGCGCGGCAACCAGAACGCGGGCAAGGCTCTCGACATCGCCGCGCAGCTCGCGCGGATATCGCACGCGCACCGGATATCGCTCGCGACCTTCCACGGTCGAGGTGATCATGCGTCCTCCGACAGCCACTTCGATGACGTCCTGCACATCGCGAACGTGGATGCCGTATCGCGCGATCGCTTCGCGATCGATCTCGATCTCGAGATACGGCTTGCCGACGACGCGGTCGGCCAGCACCGTTGCCGGTTCAACTTCGGGGATCTCCTTGAGCAAACGCTCGATCTCGCTCCCGGCCCGTTCGATGGATTCGAGATCGGGCCCTTGAACCTTCACGCCCATCGGGGCGCGCATTCCGGTCTGCATCATCACCAGGCGCGTCTCGATCGGCTGGAGTTTGGGCGAGGAGGTCGCGCCGGGCACCTGAGCGACGCGAACAATCTCTCGCCAGATATCATCGGGCGAATGGATTGAATCGCGCCACTGGCGGAATGGACGGCCTCGGGCGTCGGGGATCAATTCGTCGTCGCCGTCGCGCGCGAAATTCCCGGCTGCGCGATCGAATCGAAATCGGAGCCGATGCCCCTCGGCGTCTGTCTTGTATTCCGTCTTGTAGTTCACGACCGTTTCGAACATCGAGACCGGCGCGGGATCGAGCGGCGAATCGACGCGGCCTAGTTTGCCAACAACAGAGGCGACCTCAGGAATCGCGCGAATCGCCATGTCTTGTTTCTTAAGGATTTCGAGCGACGCCCCAATCGAGGCGTGCGGCATCGCCGAGGGCATATAGAGGAAGGAGCCTTCATCGAGCGATGGCATGAACTCCTTGCCCAAGCCCGGCAGCGCGCGCCGTCCTCGAATCCAAAGTCCCGAGCTCTCGATGGTTTTCGCCTCGATGCCGATCCGGGTTGCGACGGCGGTGACCGGCGCGGCCACTGTGGCGAACCCCATCCAAATCATCGCGCCGAAAATCACGAGGGCCAACGGCGCCGATAGAAACAGAAGCTTGTTTTCCAGGCACCATCGAAGAATAGGTTCGTAAGCCGCGAGCAGACCGAACATCGCGGACAGAATGATGCCGATCAGCATAATGACAAAGACGAAATTCCAGGCGCCGAGCGACGGGCCCAGCGGAACCCACTCTGAAGCCAGCACGTATGCGACGCCCATTGCTATGGCGATGTTGGCCAGAACGGAAAGCTTTTTGCGCACCGACTCGGGGAGCAGCGGCCCGGCCAAGTGATACACGCCGACGACAATGAGAGCCGTGCCGACGACTGCGGACCACGCGAACGCGAAAACGACGCCGACCGTCACCAGGCAAATATTGAGCCACCTTTTGGCTCGGGCCGAACCGGAGCGCCGCGTGAAAAGCAGATGCGCGAACGCCGGGATGATGGTCAGCGCGACGATGATCGAAGCGACGATGGCGAAGGTTTTCGTGAAGGCCAGCGGCTTAAACAGTTTGCCCTCGGCCCCGTCCATCGCGAAGACCGGCAGGAACCCCACGATCGTCGTCATGACGGCGGTCATGACCGCCGAGCCTACCTCGGAGACCGCTTCGAAGATCACCTGCTTGGGGTCTTCATCGGGCTCGGCTTCGTCCAGATGGCGCAGGATGTTCTCGCATATGACAATCCCCATATCGACCATCGTGCCGATCGCAATGGCGATCCCAGAGAGCGCGACGATATTCGCGTCCACGTGCGCGTATTTCATCGCGATGAAACACATCAGCACCGCGATCGGCAGCAGCCCGGAGATCAGAATGGAGCTTCTCAAATGCATGACGAGGAGGAGCACGACGATGATCGTCACGAGGATTTCTTCGTATAACGCCGTGTTCAGCGTGCCGAGCGTTTCGCGGATCAGCACGGAGCGGTCGTAGAATGGAACGATCGTGACCTGCGACTCGGTTCCGTTTTCTAGAGTCTTTCGCGGCAGGCTAGCCGAGATCGTTTCGATGCGCTCTTTGACGGCGTCGATCACCGCCATGGGGTTCGCCCCGTATCGCGCGATGACCACTCCACCGACGGCTTCGGCGCCGGCTTTATCCAGAGCGCCGCGCCGCATGGCCGGCCCCAGCGCAACTGTGGCGACATTACGGATGAAGATCGGCACGCCGTCGCGGGTCGTGATGACGCTGTTCTCGATATCCTTCAAGTTCTTGATGAATCCGATGCCGCGAACGATGTATTCGACTCGATTAATTTCGATCGTTTTGGCGCCGACATCGGCGTTCGACATGCGAACCGAGTTGAAGACATCGCCGAGCGTCACGCCGTAGGCGCGCATCGCGTCCGGATCGACATCGATCTGATACTCCTGGACGAACCCGCCGATCGAGGCGACTTCGGAAACGCCCTGGACACCCTGCAACGCATAGCGAACGTTGAAATCCTGCGCCGTGCGCAGTTCGTGGAGATCCCAGCCTCCGACGGGATTCCCCTCGGGATCGTGTCCTTCGAGCGTATACCAGAAGACCTGGCCCAGGGCCGTGGCATCCGGACCAAGCGCGGGAGAAACCCCGGCCGGGAGCGTTCCCGTGGGCAGGCTGTTCAGCTTTTCGAGCACGCGCGAGCGCGACCAATAGAACTCAACGTCTTCCTCGAAAATCATATACAGCGAGGAGAACCCGAAGTTCGAGAAACTACGGATCGTCCGCACTCCCGGCACGCCGAGCAGCGCGACCGTCAGGGGATACGTAATTTGGTCTTCGATATCCTGCGGCGAACGGCCCGGCCAATCGGTAAATACGATCTGCTGGTTCTCTCCGATATCCGGTATGGCATCGACCGGAACCGGATCGCGCGGCAGCGCGGCGATGTCCCAATCGAAGGGAGCAACGAGCACGCCCCACACGATGGCGAACACCGTTACCAGCAAGACGATCAGCTTGTTCTCCAGGCAGAACAGGATCAGGCGATCCAGCGTTGATGGGTTCCGTTTGCTTTCTGGCTTCATGGTGGGTCCGCTCAATCTTTCCTCGGCGGGTAGAGCCGCTTGACCGTTCCGCAGGCGGGCATCTCAAGACCCATGAAGGGATTGCGCGTCTCGCCGGCAGCTTGAAGCCAGCTCGCGCCTTCGCCCCCGAAAGCCATGGGACAGAAAACCTCCGACGTTTCTCCAGGGCCCGTGTGCCCATATGCTCGTTCGACTTCGAGCATGAGAGCCGATGAGGAGCCGAACGATTCACGGAGTTGCACGAGCGAATCCGATGCGTCGACGGCAGCCGCGATCACACCGAGGGCATCGGCGATCCGCTGCCAATGCGACGCAGCATCCGCGTCTAGCGCGTGAGCGTCGATAATTTCCAGCGCGGCGGAGAGTTTGACGAACGCCGCTCGGGCCGGGCCTCCCTGATCCCCAGCCAGGGCAAGCTGAACATCAAAGTACGCTTCAAAAAGCGGGCCTAACGCTAAGCTGAATTCGACTGGAGTCGCTCCCAGCTCGGGCGGCGTGCCCGGGCCGGAGTCGTCGTGAGGATTCATCATGCTCGATCGCCCGCGTATCTGAAGCGAGCTATCGATGACGAAGTTCCCGTTGATGACGACTCGCTCTCCCTCGCGCAACCCCTCATTGACGATGTAGTAATCACCGGCCCGAGGGCCGACGACCACCTCGCGGCCTTCATAGGTCGGCGATTGTGCATCGGGAACCTCGACGTAAACGATCCCGCGCTTGCCGGTGAGCAGCAGAGCCGAGGCGGGAACAACAAGCGGCTTGGCTGCGTCGTCATCGGCGCTGACGTAGCCAAGATCTTCGGCCCGGATCATATCCATACCGCAGATCGGGCAAGCGCCGGGCTCATCGGTGATGATCTCGGGATGCATCGGGCTGATGTATCGACCCGCCAGAGTCGGGTCCATCACCCGGCCGCCGCGCGCGACCTTGGAGCGCACGATCGCCCGGACGAACATCCCCGGTTTGAGGCGAAGATCCGGGTTCTCCACGTTCACGCGAATCTTCACCGTCCGAGTTCTGGCATCGAGCACCGGATCGATAAAAGAAAGCTGACCGTGAAACGTCTCTCCGGGATACGCTTCGGTTTCGACATCCACATGCTGGCCATAGTGAATCCAGGCCAGGTCCGATTCATAGGCATCGAGCTGAATCCAAAGATAGTGTAGATCTGCGACGGTGTAGAGCGAAGAGCCGCGCTCGACGTATTGACCCTCCTGGACGTTCATCTCGACGACGACACCGCCGATCGGTGAATTGATCTCCACGGTGGATTCCGCCGATCCGCGTTCCTCGATATTCGCGATCTGTCGCGGCGTCTGGCCCCATTGCTCGAGCTTTTCGCGCGCCGAAGCGAGAGCCCGCTCGTCGCTGCCGCGCAGGAATTCACTCCGGTCGCGCGAGCGGCCGGCCACACGCCGTCCCGCCTCGATCAACTCCTCCTGTGCCGTCAGCAGCTCGGGGCTGTATAGGCGAACGAGATGGTCGCCTTCCTTGACCCGCACGCCGGTGAAATCGACATACAGCCTCTCGATTCTTCCCGGCGCCCAGGCCGAAATCGTTTTGACCTTCGATTCGTTCTCCGCGATCTTACCGACCATCCGCACTTCGTTCTCGACGAACTTGCGGGCGACGGGAACGGTCACAATTTCGGCCAGGCGCCGCTCGGCCTCGGACATGACGAGAACACGATCGTTGCCCGTTTGTGCTCCTCCGGCGTCGGCCCGAACCAATTCCATCGCACAGATCGGACACAAGCCCGGACTTGGCAGTCGAATCTGAGAATGCATGACACAGGTCCAGACCTCTTCGGTCATATCGTCCCCTGTCATATCGCCTCCCGACATTTCATCTCCCGCAGGGGCGGCGTGATCGTGCCCGGCGCCGGAAATCGCGCTCGGCCGCGATGTCGCTCCGGCAGCCCCCGAATTCTCTTCGATGGGTGATGTCACGCGACCGATCCAAAAGACTGCAAAGACGATCAACGCGAGCGCCGGCCAACGTCCCAATTTACCGACCTTGAATCGCTTCATTGTAATTCACCTCCGCACAGAACTTTCAGTTCGGCCTCGCGTTGTAGGTAATCGGCTGAGGCCCGCCAGTAATTTTTCTCCAACACGAGAACCTCGCGCTCGGTGTCGATCAGGTCCGCGATCGTCGCCTCGCCCGCCTCGTATGCGGCTGCCGTCACGGTCAACGCCTCCCGGGCGCGAGGGACGAGCGTATCGCGCTGGAGCGCGACCTGACGCGCCGCATCGTCAAGTTGATAAACACGAGTTGCCAGGAGGGATATCAGGTTTCTTTCACGTTGATCCAGTTCGGCCAGCGCGGCGTCACGCCGCCGGGTCGCTTCGCGTTCAGCAGCCGAATACTTGTTTCGCCAGATGGGCAGGTTCATCGAGAACGTCACGGCGTATGCGTCCTGACCGCTGTCGCGTTGAAGGGGAATCTTGGCGCTTTCGATGTCGAAGTAGTCGAATCCAAGCGTCACGTCCGGTTTGCGATCCAGGCGCGCCAGCCCAATGCTGCGCTCGGCTGCCTCGGCGGCGGAGCGACGACCAAGCAGACCGGGGTTGCGTTGCATGATTAATCCAGACAACCGCGCTGAATCGTGAGATCCGATATTAGGCTCCTCCAATGTCGGCTGAGCTATCGGCTCGGTCCCATCGCTGTTCATCGCCGCCGCAAGCCGGGCCCAAAGCGTGGGCATGCGGGCCTGGAGTGTTTCGAGTTCGTTATCCACCTTTCCGATCTCAACCTGCAGGCGAAGCAAATCGGCGAGGCTCGCGCCGCCCTGGATGCGTCGCTGGACGATTGGTTCGAGCTGCGTGAGTAGTTCCAGCGTATCCCGCGTGATTCCGATTGCGCGGCCGAGGTAGGCGACCTCGGCCCGGGCATCGGTGATGTCGCGGATGATCTCCAATCGTTTTTCCTGGACGACCCACCATAGCGTCTCGGCCTGGGCAGCCGCGAGATCGCCGCGACGACGCAGTTTGCTGAGCCATGGGAACGTCTGCTTGATCGAATAGCGATTCTGCTGCGGGCCCGTGCGCGTTTGAATTTCCTGAATGAAATGTCCCCAGGAGAGATTCGGGTCCGGAAGCGCGGTAGCCTGCGGAATCCTCTCCAACGCTGCGCGCCATCGGTCGAACGCCGCGCGCAGGCCTGCGTTCCGGGCCAGGCCCGAGGCGATCATCGAATCCAGATCCCCCTGATACTCGGCGCCTAGCCTTGCGGCTGTGTCAGTTTCGGGCTCTATAGTCTGTAGCGTTTCGGTCCCCTCGGCCTCCAAAATGGGAGCCGGCTCCGCCTCCGACGAACCTTCGTGCGAGGTACGAACCTCTGGTGCCGCGCTGGGGCCTGGCACGTAAGCAAACGCCGCAGCCTCGCGTTGTTCGATCAACGCCGGATCGACGTAAGCGCGGCACGCCGATAAGCCCGCGATCGCGGCAAGGGCCGCCAGCGCAAGAATCGCCCGACTCCTGGGGCATTCGTATATTGCGATCATGGTCATCTTCTCGTTCTTTGCCTTTGTCTGGCACGGATTCCCGGCAGCTCGAAAAAAGGGGGTTTCGCCGTATTGGTGGGGGGATCTTAGCGACGGTCGGCCTGGGTTCGGTGCGATCGAGCGCGCATGCGGGGCGTCGAAAACTGGAGCGCGAAACTCCAATCTCTTCGATCCGATTCCGGTCAACGCTCAGGCCTTTGCGGCCAGACCGGATATCGGGTCAATGCGACCCGTATGGGTGAAGTTGTCAGATGAGAAAAATTTGCTGAGTCAGATAGAGAGGTTGATTCGCGTAATGCAATGGAGCGGCTTCGGACCGTTCGCGGACAAGCCTCCGGATGCCGACGAGCGAATTGCCTTCCGAATTCGTTGTGGCCGGCGGCTGCGCGCCCGTGCGGTCGCGCTGACGTTCACCGATTCGTGGCGCCTCGGCCTGGATCGCCGGGATGGCCGGAACGCCCGAGCCCGATTCGCAGCGGCAAGGCTGAACTTGCTGAGATCGCACCGGGATCGCCCCGAATGGGTCTGCCGATGCGGTCCGCGCCTTCATCGCTGTCGAAGTCGCGGCTGGCGAATGGTTATCCCGAGGCCGCGCCTCACATGCAGGGTCGGACACTGCCGCCGGCGAAACTCCAGCCGGGCAGCAGGCGTGGGCGACCATATCATGCGTGGCGCAATGGTCCTGGCCCGCAAGCGCAGAACGACCCGGGGCAAACGTCATCGCCATGACCACAGCCGTAAACGCGACCGAGCGGCGCAACGCGAAGCCATCGCCAGCCGAATGGCCTCGATATAGCTTCAATTGAGTTTTTGGCCTTCGATCCATCATCTCCAACCTAATTACCAGCCAAGCCGCGTGTCACGTTAATTCTATCGGCCGTTCGGGTCTGGGGCTTGACTATACCCCATCAGGGTATATACTCCCATAAGGTATCCTCGCGCAAGGAGAATCTTCATTATGCTCTGCGGAACGGACAAGAAGAAAATCATGGATCGCCTCAGCCGCATCGAGGGGCAGGTCGCGGCCGTGGGCCGGATGATCGATGACGGGCGCTATTGCGTGGACGTGCTGGCGCAGATCTCCGCAGCCGAAGCCGCGCTAGGCCAAGTCGGGAAGATCGTCCTCGGCAACCACATCGAAACCTGCGTCGCCGGCACGTTGGAGAGCGGCGACCCCGAGGCACGCCGCGAGAAGATCGACGAACTTATGAAAATATTCACCCGATACGGCCGCCTCGCGCGTCGGGCATAAACGAGCGCTCACTCGCCTGAATTAATGAACATCGCCCGGCGGCCCACCGGGCTCAACGATGGCAGTGGGTTCATCCTCTTCGCGATGCCTGCGGATCACAGCATAGACGAGAAACGCAAAGGTCAGAGCCAGCGCGCCGAGCGTAACCGGGCCAATGCTGAATCCCATTTCGCGCTCCGGATTCCATCGCGCGATGACCGCGCCCGCCGCCCAGAGCGAGGCGGACGTGAAAATGAAAAGCATGAGTATGTAAGGCGCCGACCAGATGGACAAAAGCAACTGCGAACGCAAGAGCCTGCGCGGGTGCAGCCGGGTCTTGGCCGAGAGAAAAAAGAACTGCGCGACGACAAGCGCCGTGACGAACCCGGCCGCCCGGGCGACATCGATCAACTCGTGATCGATGATGTAATTTCCGGTTGCGATTGAAAGCCGGCGCAGAGCCCACGCGACGGCCGTGAGCGAGGCGACGGGGATAACCAGATCGCGTGTCAGGGTCCAGAGGAAATGCGCAAGCCCGCGGCCGAAATCGCGCAGCAGCTTGGCCATCTCGTAGAACCCATATTCGATCTGCAGGTAAAACCTCGTAAAACCGTTCGCGAGCGTGATGGCGAGCGAATAAATGACATCGATAGCCGGATCGACTGCCGTGCGCGGGCCGGTGCGACGCCCCTTGCGCGGTTGAATCCTGCGTTTGGCGAAGGCCAGGCGGGTCGGACCGACGGCGCGCACGATGGAAAAAACAACGATCTCCAGGACGAGTATGCGCAGGGCATTGACTGCCGCCAGTTCGGCCAGCTCCATGATCTGGCTTTCGTCAAACGACGCCAACGCCTTGCTGATTGCCTCGAACCGGAGCAGGTAATGATAGAGATACTTCGCGCCGAACACACCCGCGCCGGCGCAGAACAACACGATCCGATACGCATGCGAGAAGCCGTAACGGCGCGATAGCGCGATGGCCAGGATCACGCCCGCCAGAGCTAAGCCCGAGGCGAAGACGTAGAACGCGATCGGCTCGCGTTCAAGCATCGCGGTGAACGTGCCCAAGGCCGTGATGGCGCCATCGATCAGGATATCCACGCCGAAAAAGAACGCCAACAGCCCGGCCGAGATGAACGTCGCACCCCAACTGAAAGCCACGAGCGAGAGGCCGGGCGCCTTGCGCATCAGAGCCGCGTTCGTGACGAGAAACGCGACCCCGTAAAACACATACATCGGCCAGGGCCACTGAACGTAGTCCGTCCCACGGAAATACTCGGACGCGAAAAAGCACGCCAACGCCAGACTGAGCAACCCCAGGACGACCGTCTTACTCAGATTGATGAGCGATTCCTGGCAATACTCGCAGAACAAAACCGGCGGCGTGTTCTCATGGCCGCATTCGGAGCAGGCGACTTTCCGCGTCTTCGGTTTTTTCGGTTTCTTCTCGCGTCGTCGCAAGAGTGCGAAATTCGGTTTCCATCTGTCGAGCCATGCCATCGGCGAGTGCGCGGCGGACTCAGATTCGGGATCTCCCTCGGAACCGACGACAGCG
The DNA here is from genome assembly GCA_021772735.1 of Candidatus Sumerlaeota bacterium. Classification (GTDB taxonomy): domain Bacteria; phylum Sumerlaeota; class Sumerlaeia; order MVZB01; family JAJFLK01; genus JAJFLK01. Next base: position 20,633 of record JAJFLK010000265.1, read on the forward strand.
ACATCGATCGTATCGGGGGCGACGCCGGGCGATGCGGACTCAGCGGAAGCTTCATCGAATTCGCCGGCCGCCGCCGGGCCTGAAGCGGCCGGACCCTTACGCTGGTCCGTGTCGGGGCGCTCGGCTCGGTCCGTGTCTTTCGCCGCTTGCCCGGTTTTGCGGCGCTCTGCGGCTTGCGCGGCCTTCCCAACCCTATCGGTAGCGCGTGCCCGGCGGCGCTCGTCGGATTCCTTCTTTGCCTTGTCGATGCGGGTCCGAGCCCCACGCGCCATATCCACGCTGGCCCAGAAGCCATCGATGACAGAATTTAAGGCACGATTGATCGAACGGTTGTCCAAGCGGATGCTCTCCTCAGGGCGCGGCGGCGAGGGACGGCAAAACCCGCAGCCATCTAAGAACCCGGCAGCTCGGCTGTAAAGCGCAATGTTTCACGCCCGGGTGCGGTTCGCGCCCAGTAGCGAGCGAACCGGCCCGCCGGTCCTCCCGATTCGGGGACTGCGCGACGGGTCCGAGCGATCGGGCCCCGATGCGACCGTTATACTGTTTGGAGGTCGGCGGACTTCGCCCTAACTCAATCTTCGGCGACGACGGACTTCGGTTCGCCCGATGCCGCAAATGGATGTCTGGCCACGCTCGCGCGTTGACCCCAAAGAACGATTGACCCGCGATCGCAGCGGCCCGTTCGAACCCACGACACACCGCCGGAAACCATACGCAGCCGGAGGTCAAAGGGATACCTCACGCTATCCCTTTTCACCTTGACGGATACTTATCATGGATGTCCCTGAAACTCGTCCCGGAAACTCCCGGAAACTCCCGGATTTCTTTGAGCGTGTCCCGGGCGAAGGGGACCGATACGTTGGGATCAAAACGGGAGCGGTTTGCGCTTTGGTAGTCGTCGAGTGCGGACTGAACCAGTGCTCTGTAGCGTTGGGATCGATTGGATTGATTCAAAAACCATTGTGCCCCCTCCGTTTTCGAGCTGGGCGTGGCGGTGCCCAGGTAACGGAGAAAACGACAAAGGTTCAGGATGGTGTAGATTGGCTTTTCGATGATCGCATGTTCAGCGTCACTGGTATCCCGAAGTAAGGAATCAATGAAGTGTTGTGACTTGACGGGCGCAAAAGCTTGCTCGATGGACAAGCCCTGGAGACAGATGCCGCGCTTCGAAATGTATTCGAAGTGAGCGGCCAGGTCAGGGTCACCGCCATCGGCTGGCGTAGAAGCGGTGTCGATGGCACCTGTTTCGTAGCGGGCCGAATGGTCAGAGCCGAAGTGCAGCTCATAGGGAGTCGGGTAGACAAAAGCATCGGTCGCGTATTTCTGGAGGACGAAACTAATCTCCAATCCCTTTTCAAAAGGAAGGCGACGGGAGAAGGCTAAAAGTTGCCGGGTGATTCGTCGCTTCATGGATGGCGCGAGGGGTCGGGAGAGTAGGACGATTAGGTCGAGGTCGCTCCTGTGTGGGTTCCAGCAGCCCATAGCCAGGGAGCCGTGCAAGTAGACGCCGATCAGGTTTTGGCGCAGGGTCTGTTCAAGAAAGGTAAGGATTTCGCGCAGAACTGGCTGGGCGGTCTTATGGAACGATGATAGCACGGATAGCTTCATAGGGTTTCGGGGAGGGTTGGGAGGGTTTCGGGGACGGGTTGGGGACGAGTTTCGGGGACATCCATGATAAGTATCCGTCAAGGTGA
>JAJFLK010000266.1 GCA_021772735.1 Candidatus Sumerlaeota bacterium
CGCCGATATTCATCCAGAGTCGTCGCGGCGAGCTGCATTGCATCGGCGCGACGACTCTGGATGAATATCGGCGTTACATCGAGAAAGACGCCGCGCTTGAGCGCCGTTTCCAGACGGTCCTCGTCGATCAGCCGACGATTGAGGATACGGTCTCGATCCTTCGCGGCCTTCGCGAGCGTTTCGAAGCCCACCACGGCATCGGTATTCAGGATAATGCGATTGTCGCGGCCGCGACGCTTTCCCACCGTTACATCACCGACCGGTTCCTGCCCGACAAAGCGATCGACCTCATCGACGAGGCCTGCGCGATGATCCGCACCGAGATCGATTCGATGCCGGCCGAGCTGGACGCCGCCACGCGCAAGGTGATGCAACTGGAGATCGAAGAGGCGGCGCTCAAGAAAGAGAAGGATGACGCCAGCCGCAATCGCCTCAAAGCCTTGCAAAAGGAGCTTCAGGACGAGCGCACCGAAGCCGATTCGATGCGCGCGCAATACGAGGCCGAGAAGGAGACATTGCGCGGCGTTCACTCCAAGCGCCGCGAACTGGAACAGGCGCGCGCCGAGATCGAGAAGGCCGAACGTGATTACGATCTGAACCGGGCCGCCGAGCTCAAACACGGACTTATCCCCGCGCTCGAGAAATCCATTCACGACGAAGAGGAACGGATCAAGGCCCAGGGCTCGGGCCGGCGTCTGCTTCGCGAGGAAGTGACCGAAGAGGAGATCTCTGAGATCGTCAGTCTTTGGACTGGCATTCCGGTCACGAGGCTCGTCGAAGGCGAGCGCGAGAAACTCCTGCGGCTCGATGAGATCCTGCACCGGCGCGTAGTCGGTCAGGATGAAGCCGTCGGCCTGGTCGCCGATGCGGTGATCCGCGCCCGCGCGGGCATCAAAGATCCGCAGCGCCCCATCGGCTCATTCATTTTCCTCGGGCCCACCGGAGTGGGCAAAACCGAACTGGCGCGCACGCTGGCTGAAGCGCTTTTCGACAGCGAAGATAATATCGTCCGCATCGACATGTCCGAATACATGGAGCGGCATTCGGTTTCGCGCCTGATCGGCGCGCCGCCGGGTTACGTCGGATACGAGGAAGGCGGGCAACTGACCGAGGCCGTCCGTCGCAAGCCATACAGCGTGATCCTCTTCGACGAGATCGAAAAGGCGCACCATGACGTGTTCAATGTCCTGCTTCAGATCCTGGACGACGGCCGCGTGACCGACAGCCAGGGGCGCGCGGTGAACTTCAAGAACACGGTCATCATCATGACGAGCAACGTCGGCGCGCCGCATTTGCTCGAAGGCATCACGGATCAAGGCAATATTGTCGGCTCCGCTCGCGATGCCGTCATGCGCGAGATGCGGGCGCAGTTCCGGCCCGAGTTCCTGAACCGCGTGGACGAAATCGTGCTCTTCAAGCCGCTCAGTATTGTCGAGATCAAATCCATCGTGGGCCTGCTTGTCGATGGGCTCCGCGAGCGGCTCGCCGAGCGGCGGATCGACCTGACGCTGACCGACGAAGCTGCCGGCTTTATTGCCGAGAAGGGATACGACCCGGTCTACGGCGCACGGCCTTTGAAACGGCTGCTCCAGCGCGAGCTCGAGACCCGTATCGGCCGCAGCCTCATCTCCGGGGAGATCGCCGAGGGCACTCGCGTGAATGTCGATCTGCGCGATGGCGAACTCGTCATCGAATCGGCGCCCGCCGAGGTTGCGGGGGAGTGACGGGTCCGTCGTTTAGCGAATCGGGGATTTCTGACAACGCACATTTTTGATTGAAGATGCTGGCTTTGCCCGCCGCAGAGTTCGATAACTATATCCAGTGCCGCGCGCGGGGGAACCCCTCCGGGCAGGTCCATCACTCCAATTCCGGCGGGGGCGAAGGCCAATGAGCGATCAGCGGAACGAAGCGCAAGAAATTGTCGGGCTCAATGAGCTCATCATCGAATGCGTCAATGACGTGCGCGAACAAAACGATATCGCGCCGGGCGCCGACATCAGCCCCGACGCGCGCCTGTTCGGCCGCGAGGGGATGTTCGAGTCGCTCGCGCTGGTCAATCTGATCACGTCGCTCGAAGAAGCGATCGAAGACAAATTCGACGTCGCGATCAGTCTGGCTGATGAACGCGCGATGTCGCAAAATCGAAGTCCATATCGGACGATCGCAGCGCTGGCCGAATATGCGGCCGAGCTGATTGCGGAGCAACGCTGAGATGCCCTCTCCCGTCACGCTCATCACCGGAACGCGCAAAGGCATCGGCAGATCGCTGGCCGAGCGATACGTCGGCCTCGGCCACGCCGTCATCGGTTGCAGCCGCTCTGAGCCCGAGTGGACACTGGATGGATATACGCATCAGATCGCCGATGTCGCCGACGAGAAAGCCGCGCGCAAGATCGTCTCGTCGATTCGCAAGGCTCACGGCCGGCTCGATAACCTCATCAACAACGCCGGCATCGCGATGATGAATCATAGTTTATTGACGCCGGCCTCAGCCGTGCGCGATGTACTGGAGACAAACGTGCTCGGCACGTTTGTGTTCTGCCGCGAGGCCGCGAAGCTGATGAAGAAGAATTCTTTCGGCCGGATCGTGAATTTCTCGACCGTCGCCGTGCCGATGCGTCTCGAAGGTGAGGCGGCATACGTGGCCAGCAAAGCGGCGGTCGTTTCGCTGACGCAGGTCCTCGCGCGTGAGTTTGCCGAGTATGGAATTACGGTCAATGCGGTCGGCCCGACGCCGGTGCAGACCGATCTGATCGGCGCGGTTCCGGCGGAGAAAATCGACGCGCTTCTCGCCCGTCAGGCCATTGGCCGCCTGGGCACGTTGGACGATGTCGCCAACGCCGTGGATTTCTTCATCCGGCCCGAGAGCGGATTCATCACCGGCCAGGTGCTTTACTTGGGGGGCGTGGGATGAGCGTCGATTTTCTACTTGAGATTTTCGACCGCCAGCGCGACCGGGATGCCATCGTCTGGCGAGACGAGATATGCAGTTACGGTCGCCTGCTCGAATTGGTCGAGCGCCTGCGCGACGAGATCGATGTCGCCGAACACACTGCGGTAAGCCTCGAAGCCGATTTCTCGCCGACATCGGTCGCCGCGATGCTCGTGCTCATCGAGCGCCGTTGCACGATCGTGCCGCTGACCAGTTCGGTCGATGCGAAGAAGTCCGATTTCCGTCGCATCGCGCAGGTCGAGACGATTGTTGAGATCACGGCCGATGACGAAGTGATCGTGCGCGAATCGGGGATTGAGGTCGCCGCCCCGCACAGGATCGCGCTCGAACTGCGCAAGCGCGGCAATCCGGGGCTCGTGCTTTTCTCATCGGGTTCAACAGGCGAGAGCAAAGCGGCGGTTCATGACTTCGCGCCGTTGCTCGACAAGTTCAAGGTTCCGCGCCATTCCAAGCGCGCAATCACGTTCCTGCTCTTCGATCACATCGGCGGCGTTAATACACTCTTCTATACGCTATCGAATGCCGGGTGCATTGTGACCGTCGGCGATCGCTCGCCCGATACGGTCTGCCGCACCATCGCGCGCTTCGGCGTGCAGACTCTTCCCACGTCGCCCACTTTTTTGAATCTCCTGCTCCTCTCCGAAGCCGCCGGGCGTCACGATCTCTCAAGCCTTGAGCTCATCACCTACGGCACTGAGGTCATGCCGGAGACGACACTCGCGCGCATCCATAAGATCTTCCCCGATGTTCGTCTGCTCCAAACTTATGGCCTTTCCGAAGTTGGAATTCTTCGATCCAAATCGCGCTCTTCGGATTCGCTCTGGGTCAAGGTCGGCGGCGAGGATTTCGAGACCCGCGTGGTTGACGGCATGCTGGAGGTCAAGGCTCGAAGCGCGATGCTGGGTTACCTGAACGCGCCCAGTCCGTTTACCGAAGATGGTTGGTTCAAGACGGGCGACGCCGTCGAGGTCGATGGCGAATACATCCGCATCCTGGGTCGTAAATCCGAGATCATCAACGTCGGCGGAGAGAAGGTTTATCCGGTCGAGATCGAAGATGTTCTGCAGATGATGGATGGCGTTGAGGATGTCGCCGTGACCGGCGCGCCCAATCCGATCACGGGGCAGATGGTCAAGGCCCGGGTTAAGCTCGTGGGCGAGGAGAGCGTGCGCGATTTCAAGAAACGCATGCACGCGTTCTGTCGTGGACGGCTCGATCGTTTCAAGATTCCACAGAAAGTTGTTCTCTCCGACGAAGCGATGCACGGCGGCCGCTTCAAGAAAATGCGCGGGGAATAGATTCGAGCACCTCATGGGTGTCAACACCAAGTTCGTATGCTTTGACAAGGATGCCCTACCACCGGCCGATGTGCTCGCGCACCTCCACGCCGAGCTCCTGCCCCGCAGCCCTGTGGCCAAGCTCGGCCGGCGGTTCATGGAAAAATTTTATTATCGTGTCCTGCCTCAGATGGGCTCGATTTATGGCGTTCTGGCTTATGTCGATTCGGAGCCGGCAGGTTTCATCGTCGTGACGGATGATCCCGCCGGGTTCATGCCGCACGTGATTCGCCGCCACTGGTTCTCTTTGGGCTGGACTCTGGCGACCTCGCTGCTGCTCGCGCCGCGCCGGATCGCTTCGGCGATCGAGGGCGCGCGGATCATGGCCTCGCGCCCGGCGGAGGAGCGGACAGCGCACCCCATGAGTCATGAACACGAGTACGGCGAGATCCTATCGTTCGGCGTGCTTGAGCCGTATCGGCAAATCAAGTTCGTCCGCGCAACGGGCTTGCGGCTCGGCAGCGAGTTGATGGATCGCGCGTTGGACATGCTTGGCAAATCCGGAGTCGAGGTTGTCCGGGCGATCGTCGATGCCGATAACATGCCCGCGCAGATGTTTTACCGTGGGCTGGAATGGAAACTTGTCGGTAAGTCCGGCGCCGGATGGAAGTACCCCGGTGTCGAGTTTTCGATGCACCTGAATGAACAGGCCGGGGAAACCTCGGATTCGCCAGGCTCGCCAAGTTCGGATTGATCCAGGATTGACCGGGTTGGTTTCGGCTCGATCGACGCGGCGAAGCTCAATCCGACTTCGTGCCGGTCCAGGTCTGCCAGAGAGTCCGCAAAGCGACTCGTCGATATCGCGCCGAGGCGGGCGAGGCGAGCCATTTGACTTCGGCCGGAAGATATTTGAAGAGCCAATCGGCGGGCCCGTAGTGCTTGATGAGATAGCGCGCACGGCCCCTGAAGAGCAGTTCGAGAAACTCCCACGATTGCACCTGGCGCTCGGGTTCCTGGTGATGCGCGACGACGGCGTCGCAAATCGTCGCGACTTCCCAACCCGCCTCGTGCGCCCGGCGGCAAAAATCCGCCTCTTCGAAGTAAGCGGGATAGAAAGCTTCATCCAATCCACCGAGCTGCTCCCAGACCCGTCGCCTCACGGCCATCGCGGCGCCCTGGACGTAATCGCAATGCAGCAGGCCGCGATACTGGCCCCGGTCGCGCTCGCCCTCGCCGATGTGATACGAGAGCGCGTTGGGCCGTAGCGCCCCGCCGACGTGTTGGATGACGTTCGTCTCAGGATCGACTAGCTTGCATCCGGCAACGCCGAGTTCTGGATTTGCATCGAACGCATTGCGCAGGCGCTCCAGGCAGTCCGATACGATTTCCGTATCCGGGTTGAGCAGAAAGACGAACTCGCTCCGGAGCGTCCCGGCCGCTGCGGGCTCTTGCTCCGCGGCCCAATTGTTCGCCCCGGCGAACCCGCGGTTCCACGAGCTGCGCATCAGGCGCGCCTTGGGGTAACTCTGGGCGACGTATTCGGCGCCGTCGTCCGCCGAGGCGTTATCGACGACCCACGCCTCATAGAGCCGCCGGGGGTACTCGGCATTGAAAACGGCGTCCAGGCACGGCCCGATCCATTCCGCGCTGTTGAACAGGACCGTGACGATTTGAAATGCGCCCGGCTCGAAGGTAGTATGGGGTTTGGGAATAATTAGGGACAGTTACCTATTCTTGGTTTTGTCGACAATAATTAGGGACAGTTACCTATTTTTGGTGCCGTCGATGCCACGGCGCATGACTTGTGCA
>JAJFLK010000267.1 GCA_021772735.1 Candidatus Sumerlaeota bacterium
CATCCGAACACCTCGCCCAGTTGCAGACTCGCATGATCATACAGTGCGCCGCATTCGAATCGATCGCGATTTACGGCCTGGTGTTTCAGATTTTCGGCGTAGGCAAACCGGGGGGACTCATTGCGTGTGTCGTGGCCTTCATCGGGCTCATCAGCCTCCTGCCGGGGCTTCGTGAGTCTCTCGATACAATCGATCGCCTCGAACGAGGCGATCCGGCCGATTCGCTGCGGCGCCCCATGGGCGGAGAACGCTGAATCAGCCCGTCTGGATCCCTTGAAGTCCCTCGCCTTCCCTCTCCCCCGCATCCCGAATCGCTTTTCGAATTTTAGATATCATGAATACGGTTAAGCCCTCAGATTCGGCGCTCGTTGTGATCGATCACGGCAGCCGCCGTGCCGAAGCCAACGAACTGCTCGAAGACGTTGCCAGGCGTGTCGGCTCGCGCGGACGCTACCTTTGCGTCGAGGCGGCTCACATGGAGTTGGCAGAGCCGACCCTTGCGATGGCGGTGGATCGATGCGTCGTGGCTGGCGCGCGGCGGATCGTCGTCGTGCCTTATTTCTTCGCGATGGGCCGGCACATGACGCGAGACATTCCGGCGCTGGTCGAAGAGTGCCAGGCAAGGCATCCCGATGTGACGTTCGACCTCGCGCAGCCTCTGGGTTTGGACGATCGCCTGATTGAGATCCTGCTGGACCGAGCGGCCGAAGCCGAGGGCGAATAGATTTAGAGGTCTCAGCCTCCGCCGACCATCGAAATTACTTCAACCACGTCCCCCTGGCGCAATGTATGCTCGGCCCGATCCGCCTTCTTCACGATCGCGTCGTTCACCATAACGGCAACGCGCGGAGCTCGGATCGAAAGACTGTCCAGAAGCGATTGAACGCTCTGGCCGTCGTCGGCCTCGTGGGGTTTGCCGTTCAACTTTATTTCCATTGGGAATGCTTGGGCCTGGTTGCTTGAAAGCCGCGGTTTCGCGCGGCGCAGGTTTAGCCTCTCCCCCGCCGCAACGGACTAAATAGCAAATCAGCATGGCATCGGTCCAGTCGGCCAGAAGCTGGATCGTGGGGCGCGATCGTGGCGCCGGGTGGCCCGGCCATGCTAAAAGACGGAGTTCAAGACGGTCCTGGGATCGAGACGGCCCGTACCGACCCGCAGTAGAGCGCTCTTTCTAACATGGAATTTCAAGACATTCCCGTCGTCGCTCACCTCGCCATCGGGCTGTATTGCGCGATTTTTACCGCGCTCGCCGTGATCGGCGCACACCGGTTCTGGCTTGTGCAGCGATACTTCAAGTATCAGCTCAATCAGCCGCACGACCAACCCATGCCCGACGATCCGCCGCTGGTGCTGATCCAGCTCCCGATATACAACGAGCGATACGTCGCCGAGCGGGTGATTCGTGCAATCTCCCGGATCGAATACCCGCGCGATTGCCTGACGATTCAGGTCATCGACGACTCGACGGACGAAACGGCCGACCTGGCCGCGCGGGTCGTCGAGGAGCTGCGGAGCAGCGGCGTGCCCATCGAGCATCTGCGACGGCCCGACCGCAAGGGTTTCAAGGCCGGCGCTCTTGAGTGGGGGATGAAGCAAAACGAAGCGGAGTTGATCGCAATCTTCGACGCGGATTTTGTTCCCGAGCCGGATTTCCTGACGCGGACGATCGGCCACTTCGCCGACACACGGGTCGGCATGGTCCAGGCGCGATGGGAGCATCTGAACGAGAGGTACTCACTGCTGACACGCATTCAGAGCATCATGCTGGATGGCCATTTCGTCATCGAGCATGGCGCGCGTAACCGCTCGGGCGTCTTCTTCAATTTCAACGGAACGGCCGGGGTCTGGAGGCGGGAGGCTATCGAAGACGCCGGCGGCTGGGAGCACGACACGCTTACCGAGGATCTCGATCTCTCGTTCCGAGCTCAATTGAAAGGCTGGCGTTTCATCTTCCGTCCCGGGGTCACCGCGCCTTCCGAAGTCCCGGTCAATATGCTGGCCTTCAAGACGCAGCAGCACCGCTGGACAAAAGGCGCTATGCAGACCGCGCGCAAATTACTGGGCCGGATTTGGCGCGCACCGATCGGCGCGGCGCGCAAGATCGAAGCGACACTCCACCTGCTGAGCAATCTGAGTTATGTGATGATGCTCGCGCTGGCGCTGCTGCTCTGGCCGGTTTATGCGATCCGACATCAGTATGGCGTTCACTGGGTTTTCTGGGTGGATATTCCGATGCTGATCGCGGGGACCGGCGCGCTCGCCTCTTTCTATGCGAACGCGCAGCGCGAGATGGGTCGCTCGCCCTGGCGCGCCGTGGCGTATCTTCCGGCGCTGATGGCGCTCGGCATGGGCATGGCGGTTAACAACGCGGCGGCGGCCGTCGAGGGAATCTTCTCGCCCGGGGGTGAATTCGTGCGGACGCCGAAGTACAGCGTCCAGGCCAAAGGCGAGCGCTGGAGGCAGAAGCGCTATCGCGGGCGAAGGCAGATTCTCGTGCCTGTCGTCGAGGCAGGGATGTTCTTATATATGGCGCTTACGGCGCGATACTGCGCGGTCAATGAGCTTTGGTGGCCCATGCCGTTCCTCGCGCTTTTCATCGCCGGGTTCGGATGCGTATCGTTCGCGACGGCCCGGCTTTCCGGACTGGCCCGAGCCCGTGGCGCAATCGTGCCGGGGGCAAGAGAGGACAAGACCGCCGAGGGAAGCCCCTGACGAATCGCACGTCAGTCGTTCGCCAATGCTACTCGCTCAATCCAAACGCCCAGGTAATCCGCAATCTCCCGTAAATTTGCTGGCAAAGCGCAGGGGCGGACGGCAGAATCATCGCCCACTATGGAGATAAGTGTTGTCATCCCGGCGTATAATGAAGCCGCGCGGCTCCCGCCGACGCTTGCGACCGTGGAGAAATACCTGACTGAGCACTACGACTCATGGGAGATCGTGGTCTCAGACGATGGCTCGACGGACCGCACCATTGAGGAGCTCAGCGGTCAGTTCGCGAAAGTTCGATTCCTCCGGGCACCGCGTAATCAGGGCAAAGGGGCGGCGGTCCGGCGCGGGATGCTCGAAGCCGAGGGCGACCTGGTTCTCTTTTCCGACGCCGACCTCTCGACTCCGATCGACGAGGTCCGGGGGCTGACCGAGCGGATGGATTCCGGGGGTGCGCAGTTCGCGATCGCTTCTCGCGGCCTGCCCGAATCCCGGCTCGAAGTCCGCCAGCCGTGGTGGCGCGAAGTCTCCGGCAGGGTGTTCAACTTCATCGTTCGCTCCATCTCCGGGCTGCCGTATCACGATACGCAATGCGGCTTCAAATTGTTCCGCAAGCCGGCAGCACAAAGTATATTCTCGGTCGCGCGAGATAATGGTTGGGCGTTCGACGTCGAGATTTTGCTGATCGCAGACATGCTCGGGCTGAAGGGAGTCGAGGCGCCCGTGCGCTGGATCAATTCGGAGAACTCCAAAGTTCGGATCCTGATCGACGGCCCGCGCATGAATATCGATATCCTCAGATTCCGTTGGCGCCGCTTTACCGGCGCGTATGCAGCGGCTCAGCAGCACGCGGAGCAAGGCAAATAGATTGCCCCATAATCCGGAGACGACAATCTTGAACAGGCGCGAGATAATATGAGCGAAAAACGCCGAGCGCTGATCAGCGTTTCGGACAAGAGCCGCGTCGTCGAGTTCGCGCGCGGGCTGGCCGAACTGAGCGTCGAGATCATCTCGACCGGCGGGACGCGAGCGACGCTGGAAGAAGCGGGCATCGAGGTTCGTGACGTTTCCGAAGTGACAGGAGTCCCGGAGATTCTCGGCGGCCGGGTCAAGACGCTGCACGCCGCGATCTTCGCCGGCATCCTGGCGCGGCGAGATATGATCGAGGATCTGGCGACGCTCGATGAACTCGGCATCGGGCGTGTTGATATTGTGGTGGTTAACCTCTATCCATTCGAGCAAACCATCAGCCGCTCCGATGTCGGCGAGGCACAGGCGATCGAACAGATCGATATCGGAGGGCC
>JAJFLK010000268.1 GCA_021772735.1 Candidatus Sumerlaeota bacterium
CGACGATGAAGATGCTGACCTGCTTCATGGCGCCGACCTCTGGGACGGCGCGGGTCTGCGGACACCACATTGACGACGACACCATGGCGGTCCGCCGGGCGGTCGGATACCTGCCCGAGAGCGCCCCGGCCTACGAGGAAATGTCGACCGAGTCCTTCTTGCGCTTCATCGCCGATGTGCGCGGGATCGAACGCGGTTCGGTGGATCGCGTGATCGAAACCTGCGCGCTCGAAGAAGTGCGTCACCAGCTTTTCGATACGCTCTCCAAGGGATTCAAACGTCGGGTATGCCTGGCTCAGTCGATTATTCACGATCCGAAGGTCTTGATCATGGATGAGCCGACCGACGGCCTCGATCCGAACCAGAAGCATGAGGTCCGGCGGCTGATCTCGCGCATGGCCAAAGACAAAGTTATCATCCTCTCGACTCATATTCTCGAAGAGGTCGAAGCGGTTTGCTCGCGGGCGATCATCATCGCCCATGGTCGCCTGGTCGCCGACGGCACTCCGGATCAGCTCCGCAAGCGCTCGAAACGGCACGGCTCGGTGACGGTCTCGATTCGCACCTCGGATGGATCGGCGAGCCTGCTTGAGCCTCTTGAATCTCTGGCCGGTGTCCGGAGCGTCAAGGAGATCGAGGACGATATGGACGGGGGGCGCAAGTTCCGCCTGCTGGCCAAAGAGGGCAAGACGATCGGCGCGAGCGTGGCTGGCCTGGCTCGCGAAAAGAACTGGGAAGTGGACGAGCTATACGTCGAACAGGGCCACCTGGACGAAGTCTTCCGCGATTTGACGAGCGATCCCGCAACCGGCAGCACTTCGGGCAAAGGCAAGGGGAAGCATTAAGATGGGTCATACGCTTCTGATCTGCCGCCGCGAGCTTTCCGGGTATTTCACGACGCCGCTCGGCTATGTCTTCATTTCGATCTTCCTTTTTCTTACGGGGTTGTTCACGTTCTCGCTGGGTACCTTTTACGAAAATCGTCAGGCGACGCTGGACGCTTTTTTCACCTGGCACCCGTGGCTCTATCTGTTTCTCGTCCCGGCCGTCTCGATGCGCCTGTGGGCCGAGGAGCGCCGCAGCGGGACAATCGAGCTGTTGTTGACGCTGCCGATCTCGACGGGCCAGGCCATCATCGGCAAGTTCCTCGCCGCATGGCTTTTCATCGGCGTCGCACTGGCATTAACATTTCCGATCGTCCTCACGGTCATCTATCTGGGCGATCCGGATCTGGGCGTCGTCGCGGCCGGATACGTCGGCTCGTTCCTGATGGCCGGAGCGTATCTGGCGGTCGGCTCGTGCATCTCGGCCTCGACCAAAAGCCAGGTCATCAGTTTTGTCGTCTCCGTGGTGATCTGCTTTGTGTTTCTCTTGGCGAGCTTCCCGCTTGTTATCGACTGGTTTTCGAGCTGGGCGCCGCAAAGCGTGATCGACGCCATCCGTGCCATGAGTTTTTCGAGTCACTACATCTCGATCCAACGCGGCGTCGTCGAGGCTAAAGATGTCGTATTCTTTTTCACGGTCATCCTCGGTTGGCTTTACGCATGCGGCGTCGTTCTTGACTCACGCAAGGCAAGTTGATCGGAATGGGTTGAAGGTTTGAGATGAAAAAATTCGCAACTGCCATCCACCTGTTAGCCGCGCTGGTCCTCGTCCTGGCGATCAACCTGATCGCGGGCATGACTCTGGGCGGCGCCAAGCTCGACCTGACCGAAGAGCGGCTTTATACACTCTCCGAGGGATCGAGCGCGCTGGTCTCGAACCTCGATCAGGATGTCCGGATCAAACTGTACTTCTCCAAACGCGCGGCCAATTCGGTTCCGCAGCTTCGCCAGTATGCCGAGCGCGTGCTGGAGATTCTGAAGCGGTACGAATCTTCGAGCGGCGGATCGATCGCTCTTGAAGTCCTTGAGCCCAGGCCCGACACCGAGATCGAGGAAGCGGCTCTGCGCCACGGTCTGCGGCCGGTCCAGCTGGGCCAGGGCCAGGAGGATCTGTTCTTCGGTCTGGTGATCGTCGGCGAGCTGGGCGATGAACAATCAATGCCGTTCATCGCTCCGGACCGCGAGCCGTTCCTCGAATACGATATCTCCTCGCTCATCTCCACCGTCGCCAATCCGGTGCGCGGGACAATCGGCGTGATGTCCGCCCTGCCGATCCTGGGCGGCCCGGCCAACGACCCCATGGCGCGCATCAGCGGCGCGCAGCCACAGCCGGCCTGGACCATCGCCCAGGAATTGGGCCGCTCGTTCGAGTTGGTCAACGTGCCGCTGGGCGCTTCGGAAATTGGCGCCGAGATCGACCTGCTTCTCGTCATTCATCCTAAAGCGATCCCGCCGGCGTCCGAGTATGCGATCGACCAGTTCGTCCTGCGCGGAGGGCGCGTCATCGCGCTCGTCGACCCGCTGGCCATGGTCGAAATGATGAGCTCGGGCGACTCCACCCCGCAGGATCGAATGTCGAAAAATTACGAATCCAACCTGCCCAAACTGCTCCCTGCCTGGGGCCTGGATTATGAGGATGGCAAGGTCGTCGGCGATGTGAACCTGGCGACGGCGATGCGCATGGGCGGCGGAGCCGGCGGTGAATATCCGAATTTCTTGACGCTCAGTCTGGATCAAATGAATCAGGATGAGATCGTATCGAGCAATATGGAGAATGTCTTCCTGGCAAATGCAGGGCACTTCAAGAAGAGCGCCAACGCGAAGTACGAGATGACGTCGCTGCTTTGGTCAAGCGAGAAGGCCGGCGAGTTCGATGCATTCATGCTCAAGTTCGGAGGAGACCCCGACCGCTTGCGGCGCGATCTCAAGCCCGGCGCCGACTCGGTCTCGATGTGCTGGAAGATCACCGGGAAATTCTCCACCGCATTTCCGGACGGACCTCCGGCGGGCTGGACTCCCGCGCCGGCCGACCCCGGTGCCGATGGCCCAAGCAGCCCGACGGCGGCGCTGACCCAGGGCGAAGACGAGACGACGATCATTGTTTTCTCCGATGTCGATTTCATCGCCGACCCGTTCTCGGTCCGGAAACAAAATTTTTTCGGCACGACTCTGGCCACCCTGATCAATGACAACATTAACCTGTTCAAGAATTCGGTCGAGATGCTGGTCGGCTCGCAGGACCTGATCAACCTGCGGACGCGAGGCCGCTCGGCCCGACCCTTCACGCGGGTCGATGAACTCCAGCACCAGGCGCAACTGAAATACAAAACCGAAGAGGATCGCCTCAATCAGGAGCTCGATGAAACGAACCGGCGCATCAGGGAGCTCGAAGGCGGCCGCGATGAATCCGGCAAGACCGTTCTCTCGGCTTCTCAACTCGATGAGATCAAGAACTTCCGCACGAAGCTGGCCGAGAACAAAGCCAAGCTGCGCGAGGTCCGCAAGAACCTGCGCGAGGACATCGAGAATCTCGGCATGCGCTTGAAGGTCATCAATATCGCGCTCATGCCGCTGCTGGCCCTTTTTCTGAGCCTCGTGCCGGCGGCGTGGCGCTCGTTCAAAATGAATTTGTGAACCCCGTGAGAAGGCCACCGCCCGAGCGGTCCAAGCCCCTCGCGCGCCGATGGAGCTGATCGATGCGCAAATCCAACCTTACTGCAGTCGTCGTCGCGGCAGCCGCCCTGACCGTGATTGCGATTCTCCTTTATCAGAAAAACGATAGGGCCGTCCGGACCTATGAGCCGAGCCCGCTCCTCGAAGATCTCAATATCGACTCCATTGGCTCGATCGAGATCGCCGGAGCTGAGGAGTCGGTCACGCTGGGCAAGGATAGTGAAAACTCCGGCTGGGGCGTCACCGAGCGAGCCGGCTTCCACGCCG
>JAJFLK010000269.1 GCA_021772735.1 Candidatus Sumerlaeota bacterium
CGCCTATGCCTTCCGCCAGATGAAGTCCGGCGTTCCGGGCCCGGTCCATCTGGATTTCCCCGGCGAGGTCGCGCGAGCCCGCTTCACCGACGCTTCGGAGTTGGTCGACTATTACGACAAGACCAAGTATCGGACTGAATCACGCAGCCATCCCGCGCCCAAAGACATCGACGCGGTCGTGGCCATGATCAAGAAGGCCGATCGGCCGGTTCTGGTCGCCGGCCAGGGCGTCTTCCAGCGCAAGGGCTGGGAACCCCTGATGAAGGCCGCGGAGCGGAACGATCTTATCGTCGTCGGGAGCGGCCCTACACGCGGCACCTTTCCCGATGAGCATCGGCTCTCTGCGAGCCTTTCCCCTGACGCGCTGATGAGCGCCGATCTCGTGATCTTCGTCGGGCAGTACTGCATGCCGAGCCCCGGGGAGTATCGCTTCGGTCCAGACGTCAAGGCGATCCGCGTGCACCCGGAACAGGAGGATCTGGGGCGGAACTGGCCGCTGGATCTGGGCGTCGTGAGCGATGAGAAACTTTTCCTCGAAGCCCTCTCCGAAGCCGTGCCGCGCAAGAAGCGCGACGCCTGGGTCGCCGAAGTCGCCGCCGCGCGCAAGGCCTACGAGGCGCAGAATTACGAGCACTACGAACTCGGCCTGAAATACAGCCGGGACACGAATACCGTGCACCCCGCCGTGATGTGCAAGGAGATCCAGGAATTTCTCTACAAGGGTGATATTGATCCGAAGCAAACTGTCGTCGGCAAGGGCGGATATACGAGCGGCCTGTATGCCGGGCGGTGGCTGCGGGCGCATCGCCCCGCGCAAGGGATCGTCCCGGGATATCAATACGCCGCGATCGGCCCGGATATGGCCATGATGATCGGCGTCTCGGCCGCCGTGCAGCGCGGGGTCGGCCCGCAGAAGGCATACCAAGGCGCGCCCACGCTATGCGTCACGAGCGACGCCGGCGCGGCATACAGCATGTTCGAGCTCGACACCGCCGTGAAATACAAGATCCCCACCATCACGGTGATCTACAACAATAACTCGTGGGGCATGTGGCCGCAGGCCGTGCGCTCCGCGCGGTCGATTCACATGTACCTTTTCCAGGAAAACCTGCGCTACGACAAGCTGGCCGAGGGCCTGGGCGCGCGCGGCGAATACGTCCACACGGACAAGCAACTGGCCGAGGCCTTGAGGCGCAGCTACAAAGCCGCGACCGACGAGAACGCCTCTTCAGTCATTAACGTCCAGGCGTTGAAAGAGTTTACTTCGGCGACGGCATATCCGCCGGGCGTCTCGTTCAACCCGGAGCCGGGCGTAGGGGCCGTCATGCACTAGGTCGGGATCGACCACGCCATCAGGGCATGATCGACCAAACCAATTCGAGCACGGCCTCGACGGCATTTTTTCGCCCTGGGGGCCGGGCCGTTTTATCCGAGGGAAGAATCGCCTTGAGCACAGCCGAACAAGCCGCGCCCGCCACATCCGCAACACCGGCCACATATGCCGGTGTCCAATCCGTCGCCGCCGTGCTCGAAGAATACGCCCAGCGCGGCGTCTTCCGCGGGTTCAGCGCGGGGCCGATCCGGCGGGGCAAGGCGACGTTCAAGATCGCCTGGCATCGCGATCAGGTCTTCGAGCTTATCTTCGACCCGGCCCAGGACGCCCTGCGATTCCCGCGCGTGCTGCCCAACGTCCCCCTGGGCTCGCCGATGCATAAGGAATTCAAGAAGTTCGTCAAGGCGCGCCAATCGCCCGACCTGCCCGATCACCGGCGGATCGACCGGGATAAAGCGCAACTCAAAACCCACTGCCGGGCCGGCAATCTTTCATTCACGCTGGCAATGCTGGACGGCGACCTCGAATACGGCACGCGCAAGATCATCGCGCTCGTGCATGAAATCTATTTAATTTTCCTGAACGATGGCGCCTGGTACGACTACATGGTCGAGGAATTCGATATCGATCCGGATACGATGTGAGGCTTCGCGCCATGTCGGCTCAGCCGAGCCGCGCTTCCATCCTTCGGTGATCGGGGACGGTGGCGGTTTCGTTGCTTAGATTCGAGGGGCGCTCATCGGTCACGACGAAACCCAGGCGCTCATAAAGAGCCTGTGCCCGGGGGTTCTCCGCCGAAACATCCAGCACGGCGACCGAGCGCCCGCGCTCTCTCCCGGCCTGCATCAAGTGCTCCATGATGATCGTCCCAATGCCCCGGCCTCGAAGCTCCGGAGCGACGCCGATGTGCGCGATGACATGCATGTCGCCTTTCGGCGGACGCACGATCCCTTCGATCTGTAACCCCCTACGGATGACACCGGGACCCCGCGACAATCCATAGCAACCGAGTATCTGACGGAGCGCCGCGATCGTAAATCCAGGGACCTCGGCGCCGGTGAAAAATGTCCCGGTGCCGACCACTTCGCCCTCACTCTCACCATCACCATCTCTGAAGAGCTCCGCGACGCGATGATGCGTAAACCCGAACTCGCCTTTGGGTTCGGCGAACATTCGCTCCAGGAATTGAATGGCGTTGACGGGAGTCCGGTGGCTGAAGATGTAATCGAAACACGCCGGGCCGGAGCTGTAAATCAGCGGCGCGGCGCGCACGGCATCTTCGGGCCGGGCCTCGCGAATCAGAACTTCGTTTGTCATCGGTGCGGTGGCCTCGTCGGAATTAATTAGGGACAGTTACCTATTTCCCATACGAGCTTTCGGCCGCCACAGGTCAATCGGGCGAATAGGCAACTGACCCTAATTAATTATCTCACTGCTTGGGCAGGCCAACGAACTCATTGATGATCCCATCCGGGTCGGCGATGAACATGATGCGCGCCATCTTGCCAAGATTGAAAATCGGCGTATGGATGTTCGCGCCTTCGGCCCTTGCGTGGGCGTCGACGGCATCGAGGTCGCGCACGATGTATTGGATGTAACGAATCCCGACCGCATCCTGCCACCGACCCGAGTAGACGGGCAGATCGCCGCCGAAGCTCCAAAACTTCACCACCGTTGTGCCGTGTCGATAGCTGTATTTCTTGCCGCCCAGCATGGCGACATCGACCGCCCCCAGATCTTCGAGCTTCAGGAAATCGCCATAAAACGCCCGGGACGCGTCGATATCGGCGACCGTCAGGCCGATCTGCAATTGGTCGAATTTTTCGGCGGGCGAATCGGCAGGAAGCAGGATCAACTCGATGGCGTTGCCGTCGGGGTCTTCGACAAACGTGAGCCTGCGCGACCCGCCCATCTTCATATAGGAAAGCGCATCGTTTCGGTACGCTTCGAGCCGAGCGCCGAGCTCGGGCGAATCGGGCAAATTAACCGTGAGCAGCCGAATCCCGATGGCGTCGCGCACGCCGCCGGTCTGGTTCGGGATCGAATCCGGACCCTTCAAGAACTTGATCTCCGAAGTGCCGACCCGGAATCGCGGCATCTTCATATTGCCCGGCAGCAT
>JAJFLK010000270.1 GCA_021772735.1 Candidatus Sumerlaeota bacterium
GAATCAATGCGTTGAATTCACGATGACCCGCACGCGTGAGCAGTGGGAATCCGCCCCTTCGCCCTGCGCCGCAAAGCCGCAATAGTTCGGAATCTTTTATGCTGCCCCCGTCGCTCAATTTGGCAAAATTTCCCGTCGCGATCTTTTTCGCCGCACAGGATTTCGGCGATAAACTGACTTTATCCACACGGCTGCGCGATTCGGCAGAGGGCATATTTGACGGCGAAGCGCTCGTCCTGCCGGTGCCCGAGAACGCCCGGCCCGAGATGCCAAGGATTCAACTTCAATCCTCGGATAACTCGGCCGTGCTCCAGCTCAGCAACGTCCGCCTGGCCATGGAGTGGAGCAATCGGACCGGCACCCCGGTGCAGTGGAATCAGGTCGTGCCCGATTATCTGGCAAGCATGGCCGGGCTTCTGCGCGTCTTCGTCGGCGAATACGCCCGGCCGCTGCGTTTCGCATTGAGCCCGCAGATCATTTTCGAGATCGATTCGAGTGCGAACGAATATCTCGCTCGCAATATCCTGCAAGCCGGGCGAATTCTGCGCACGCCGCAAGACCTGAAACTCGGGTTCATGGATCGTATCGAAATGGCGGGGTTGCCGGCGCACTTTGCGATGAACATCGCCAGCGCGCGCCGCAAGGATGATCCCGAGCGCGATAGCGCAATCGTTCTGCAGTTCGAGGTTCGGTCGCAGGCGTTGCCCGAGGCGTCATTTGGCGCGGATCAGATCATGGGCGTCGCGCGCGCCCTCGAAGCCGAGATCGATCAGCGTGTGCGTGCGTTTCTACCCGAGTTTTTTGATGAGGATTAGAAGCCGCTCGGATAAGACTGCCTCGTAAGAATTGTTGCGTAGGACAGGACGTATGAAATGGCGAGCATACTGATATCGGAGCTCCGACAGCAGGCGGCGGATTTGCTGAAGGCTTATATCTGCATTCAACCATCCGTGGATTTACGGATTGGATACTATTGGGAGCCATACGATTTTCCGCCTGGAGAGCCCAAGGCAGTTTCGATTCACACCTCCGGACCCTCTTCCATGGGTGATCTTAGCTGCGACTACGATTTTTTGTTATCCACGCTGAAGCAGGATGGGGATATCGGGCCGATGATGCTGACTTATTTGCCGCATCTCTTGTTGTATTTATCCTGTGCAACCAGCATCAGAATGCCCGAGGGAGTTGACGATGACTGGTCGCGGGCAATTGACCTGGAGAAGTTGCTGCTTGCCGTCGACTATTCGTTCGAGCAGGGAGTCAAATCCGGCCTTTCATACAATATATCGATTGATGAGGTGTTGCCCGTATTCCCGAATCAACAAAGGTACGATGTGGTTGCCAAGCCACAGGAGCTCATAGACATCTCGATATCCGAAAGCTGGACACGTCTAAGGGATTACCCCTTTCAGAATGAAGACAAATCGGACTGCGGCCCAATAACGAGCGACGATATGTTCGGCCTTCTGTTCGATGCCAGCGCCGTGATGACCTACCTATATTACTATACTTCGTATGTAAGCGACTCTCTTCACGCAGAATGGAACAGTGCTTCGTGAGAGTAGCGGCCACAGGAATTCAACTTTAGCTTGCCGCATTGACGCGAAATCGTCCTACGTATCGCGGCGCAGTTTGGCGGGCAGGATCTTGAGCTGATCGCGGTACTTGGCGACGGTGCGGCGCGCGATGCTGAACCCTTCGCGTTTCAAGATCTCCGCGATCTTCTGGTCTGATAAGGGTTTCTTCGTGTCTTCGAGATCGATCAGCGCGAGCAGCTTATCCTTGATGGCCCGGGAGCTGACGGCTTCGCCCATTCCGTTGCTCGATGAGATCGAGGACGAGAAGAAAAACTTGAGCGGATACAGGCCCTGCGGCGTTTCGACGTATTTCGCGGCGGTCACCCGCGCGATGGTCGATTCGTGCATGCCGACCATATCCGCGATCTCGCGCAGGGTGAGCGGTTTGAGCGCCGAGACTCCCTTGTCCAGGAACGCAGCCTGAACGTCCATGATGGCTTCGGTTACGCGCAGGATGGTCGATTTGCGTTTCTCGATGTTCTTGATCAGCATCAGCGCGCCCCGGAATTTATCCGTCGCGTAGGCCTTCTCTTCGGCGGTCAGCGCTTTTTGCTGGAGGCGCATGAGGCGGCGGTAGAGCCGGCTGATCGAAAGGTGACCGTTCGATCCTTCGTTGAGGAAGATCGAGAGTTCCCCGTCGATCATTTTGACGTAAACGTCGGCCGTGATGTATTGCGGGGCTTCCTTGCTGTGGCATCGGCCCGGCTTGGGCTCAAGGCGGCTGACCTGGTGGTAGATCTTAACGATCTCGCGTTCGTCAACGTCCAGGGCCTTCGCGATCTCCTTGAACTTGCGCCTCTGAAGCTCGCCGAAATGATCTTCGAGAACGATCCGGACAGTTTTGCAATACTGCCCGAGCGCGTGCATTTGGATAATCAGGCACTCCGAAGAGGAGCGCGCGCCGACCCCGGGCGGGTCGAATTCCTGGATGACTTCGAGGATGTCTTCGACATCCTTCAGCGGGTGATTGAATTTCTCAGCCGCTTCGGCGACGGATTCGGGCGGGAGAAAACCGTTCTCGTCGATGCACCCGACGAAATACTCACCGATCTCGGCTTCGACGCCTTCAAGAACGCACAGGCGAAGCTGGTTCATCAGGTAATCGTAAAGCGAGACGCGGGCGGCGGTGTATTCGGAGAAATCTGTCTTCTCTTCGGCAGACTCTCGGGTGTAAGTCCGGTTCTCCGCGCCTTCGAAGAACTCCTCCCAATTCACGTCGACGTTCTCGAATTGCTCGGGCGCTTCATCAAGGGTCTTCGTATCACGCTCGGCCGGCGCCTGATCTGCGGTCTGTGTCTCTTGATCGGCGCTCGGGGCCGGGGGATCGAGCGTCGCAACCTCCTTCTCGACCGGCGTCAGGAAGTCTTCTTTGGGCGCGTCATCGGCGAGGTTCCCGCTGAACTCATCGTCTTTGGCATCGGCTTCGGCTCCGGCTCCGGGCTCGGGTTCGGCCGGGGCCGAGTCGCGTTCCTCTTTTGGCGTCTGCTGCTCTTCGCCTCCTTCCCCGCGGTCTTCTTCGAGTTGAAGGAAGGGATTTTCGAGAAGTTCTTCCTGCGTCAGCTGCTCAAGCTCCAGGGCGTTCATCTGCAATAGCTGGATCGATTGCTGCATCTGCGGCGTCATGATCAGACGCTGCGATTGCCGCATGACCTGTTGCAGGGAGATTCCCATTCGTCGCCTTTGCTTTCCTGATGGACTGGTCCGCGAGATCAGCGTTCCATGACCTGGCGCGGATCAGTCCGCCGTGAGCTCTGACTGAACTTATCGTCAATTCGCGGGGGTTGCAAGAGGCGTAAGCCAGTTGCGTGCCAAAAAGATCGATTGATCCCGACCTCCTGCGGGATCTGGCCGGGGGCGGGTCGGGTTGAAGACCGGGTTTGAGGGTCGGTGTCAGTCGAATTGCATCGGGCGAGCGCCACCGGCCTCGATCCAGTTCTTCCAGGCCTCGAACTCGCCGGCTCGTTTCCAGACATCGGGGTGCCAATCGGTCTGGATTTCATCGAGCTGGCGGCGCGCCGTATCGAGGTCGTCGTTCAGGCAGGCGAGGAGGAATGAAAGATTGCGGTAGAAAAGCGCTTTGGGGCGTTTGCGAAGTAGCGTTTCGAATCCTCGTGTTGTCCGTTCGTAGTCGAATTGCGTCGCATCGAGGAATCGATATTTATCGTAGTGGAGCAGCTGGCGGCCGACAATCTTCGCATACAAGACATTGCCCTCACCGACGCTCAGTCCGGCGGCCTCAGCCGCGAATTCCTCAGCCTCGCCGGGCCGGCCGCCCCAGGCCGGCGTCATACTCTCGGCCAGATTGTAATAAAGAGGCGGGTAGGTTGGATCAGCGATGAACCCCCGGGCAAAGAACTCTCGCAGGTCTTCACGCGGCCGGCCCAGAGCCATCCCGGCTCGAATCAGCCCGGCGTATATCTCAGGGGCATGCGCGCCATCGGCCTCGGCGGCGAGGAGTGTTTCGAAGGCGAGGGCCGAATCCCGGGCAAATCCCTTCTGCCAGCCTTCGTTCGCGCCCGAGGCGCTGCCCGCCTCCTTGAAGGTTCGGGCCCGGTCGAGATACGCGTAGGCCAGAGTGACGCTGCGGGGAGTGGATTTGGGGTATTCGGCCTCCCAGAGATCGAGCAGGGCGAAGAACTCGTCGGGATTATAGACATTCGCCTTGAACCAACCTTGCGGCAGGTAGTCATAAATGATTTCGAGTTGCCCGTCCCCGGACGGGTGCATCGAGCCATCTTTTCTGATGCGTTCGATAAGACGTTCAATGCGCTTGAAGCGTTTGGACTCGAACAGCAGACCGATTTTGAATTGGCTGACGGGATACGAGATGAGATTGGGCCCGCGATATTCGCTGGCGGGCTTGGCGCCGTTTTCATATTCAATCTCCAGGGGCGATTCGTCCCCGGTCGTATTGCCGTCGAAAAAAGGATGAGTCTCGGAATCGCTGATCAGCGCCGCGCACTGAAGATTCTGCGAAATTGTATTGCCGATCGCACGCCCCGAAGCCCCGCGGTCATAGTGAAAGCCGCAGCCGTTGTTGCCGGTAATGGTATTGCCCTTGAGCTCGGGCCGGGTTTCGCTCCCGCTGAGGTAAACGCCGTGAACAAGATTATCGGCGCAAGTGTTCCCGACGGCCTGCCCACCGGCGCCATCGAGAAACTGCATTCCCATGCCCGGGTTGCTGGAAAAGAGATTGTCGTGCAGGAGGACCGTCGTCCCGTCACCCTCGACCGTGACCCCGGCGGAGCGATTGCCCGACGCCGTGGTTTTCTCCAGCATGGCCCGCCCTCCCCAGCGTGCCGCAAAGCCGCTGAGCTCGTTGTCCCTGAAACGGCATTGTTCGAACTTGGCAAGCTGTCCCATCTGACGGATATAAACCCCGTTGCCCGCGTTTCGCGCGAACAGGCAGCCCCTGGCGATGATCCCGGCGCCGCCTCTGGCAAGCATCCCGTCGCCGCCGTTCTCAAGGAATTGGGAAAGGCCGAGGTCGACAGATATCAACGCCCCGGTGATGTCCAGCCCGTTGCCCCGGTTCTCCCTTACGTTGGTCCCATTGACGACCACGCGGCTGATGCCTTCGATCTGAATCCCGTTCCATGCGCTCCCCTTGACAACGCATCCGAGGACATCGACCTGGACCGAGCGGAGCAGAAGCGTCGGGATATGCATTTCGGACGCGCCCGCGTCTTGATCCGCATTCAGATGCTCGAAGGTCAGCGAGGCGAGCTTGATTCCGCCCGAATCCAATACCGTCAGAACCGGGCCGTCCCGGCTGTCGGCCCTGATAATGACGGATTCGACATCTCCGGCCCCGGCAAGGGAGACCTGACGGCTGATGACAAGCTTCTCGTCGTATGTCCCGGGCTTGATTATGACCGTGTCTCCGGCTTGCGCCGCGTCGATCGCCTTTTGGATTGTCGAGTAATTGAGCGGGACGATCAGTTCGAGCGGCTCGGACTCGCGGCACGAGCCAAGCACGACAAGGCCAAGCGTGGCCAGGCCTATGCGCACGAATGTCGACACGATTCGCGCCCGGGATCGAAACCTCCGAACAGATCGATGAATGATAAGAGTCACCTCGGCACTCCGGGCGGGCGGAATTCGCCGAGAGGTGTGGTCTTGAATTGAAACGTGTATGGCGTGTTCGAGAGGCGTTGGCCCGTCATGGTCTTGATTCCTCGCGAAAGCGTGACTTTGTATTCGGTGTCCGGCTCCCATAGAGCCTGAATCGTGAGTTCGGTCCAGCCGGTCTTGATGTCTTCGACGACCTGAAGTGTCGGGTTACCGGTCAACGATGGGCGGATTCTCACGTCTCGCCGGCCGATCGATTCGGGATCGATCCGTCCGTTGAATCGTATGACGACCGAGTGGGTCGGGGTGAGCAGCATTTGGCTGTCGCCCTGGGCCGGGTAGGTCTCCCAGATGCCGGGCGTCGCGGTCCGGAACGTGAATTCATAGGGCTCTCGCATTCGGAGACCCTCGTAATCCTCTGCGCCGGCGCGGATCCGGACGCGATGCAGCGTGTCGTAGCGAACAAGTGTTTGCTGAGAACTTCCGTCGATCGAAATTCGAGCCAGGTCGAAATCGGTGCTCTCGTGTTCCTTGCCGGCAAAGACGGTGAAGTCGACCTCGGGCGAGATGGTGATCGCCTCGCGAACGGATCCGGGGCGCATCTTCTTGTTGAATCGGATCATGATGGGGATCTCGAAGGCCACTTGGATATCAGATGCGCCATCGGCCGGATGGGTCTCGACAACCTCGGGATAGATCAGGTCGAGCTCGAGCACAATGTCCTCCATCTCAAGCTCTTCGCCCGGGCGCACCTCGACATCCTCGATCGCCAGGGGCAGGAATCCCTCGGCCTGGGCCATGACTCGGTATGCGCCCGGCGCAACATTCGCGAAACGATAACGCCCGTCCGGACCCGTTATGGAGTTGATCGACGTGCCGGCCAGTGCGACGGAAATCCCACTCATATCGTCCTGGTCCGCCCCCCCATCCGCTGAGCCCTTGAGAGCGAGGCCGAAGACGACAGACGGCGTCAGCTCATCGACTATTTCACGCAAGACGAGTTCAGCGTCCAGGATATCGCCATCGTTCAAGTCGATGTCCGCGCCTCCATCGCTTGAGAAACCCGTGGCTTCGGCGAAGAGGGTATACCGTCCCGGAGGCAAATCCTCGAATCTGAAACGGCCATTCATGTCCGGGGCGGTTCTGCGGTCCGCAAGCTCGGCGATCTCTACTTCAACGTATTGATAGCCCCCGGTCGCGGCTCCCAAAGCGTCGAACATCCGGACCGTGCCAGCGATTTGCCCGAGGCCGCGTGCCGGGGCAATCGATTCGAGCACGATCTCGATGCGGACCGGATCGGCCTCGGTCCCGATCACAGCGATCGCCGAGCCTTCGGCGTATCCATCACGATGGGCACGCAATTCATACCTGCCGGGCGAGAGGTTCCAGAGATAGAAAGCGCCATCGGCATCGCAGAAAGTGCGCATGGGCGTCCCGAGGACTTCTACCGTCGTTCCAACGGGCGAGGAGACCGAGGGGCCGTCGCCTTGCGCGAGCTTGATCTGGCCCAGGATTCGACCGAAAAGCTTTTGCCCCCTCGCGGAGCTTTCGGGCCTGGATTCGCCCAGGACGGCTGGTTCCATCGTGATGACGTTCAGCGTGGGCCAGGGGGCAATCTGGGCTTCGCCCAGTTTCACGGTCTCGTAACCGGGGTATTGAGCCAGGACGGTGAAGCTCCCAGGCCGCACCGATTCAAGGCTGAAATGTCCGTCGCCATCGGTCATCGAGAGGTAAGGGCTGCCGGGAATAAAAACCTGAACGCCGCTCGAATCGGCCCGGCCTTCGAGCTGCACCGAACCCTCGATTCTGGCGGGGACGTCAGGCGGTGGCGCTGTCGGCGTCGCCTCGGGCGTCGCGGGGTCGCCTTCGCCCGAGCAGGCGGCAAGAATGAGCGGGAAGAAGGCCAGCGCTGAGGCGACGAAGAGCAGACGCTGGCGAGACCGGTTCATGGGTTACTCGGCCGAAGCGGGGTAGAACTCGAAGTTAACCGATTTGAGTATGCCGACCTGAATCTCGTAAGAAACCTGGATTCGCATATCGGCGCGCACTCGGTTTTCCACATCCTCGCGGACTTCTTCGAGAGGGACGATCTGCCCGGCCGTGCGGTCCTGCAGCCCGACGGCGCGGATGACTTCGCCCTCGGCGTAGGGCTCGCTCCATTCGCCCACTTCGAGCCCGGAGAGCGCCTCGGCCGTCGGCCCCGCGATCACGCGGATATCCAGGTCGCGAGCCGCAAGGGGAGTCGAGCCACCATTCGCCGCGCCCGGCTCTTGCCCGGGCTCAAGGTTCGTCTCTTTGGCGAGCTCCATGAAATCGTCAAGCGTGTGGACTCGTTCTCTCAGCTCGTCCTTGAGCTGTTTCGCGATTGAGCGCAGGGCGCGCTTCTTCCTCCACTCGCCAAGGGAGCCAAAATCCCCTCCAGGGTGGCGTTCGATGATCTGGTAACTGATCAGCCCCGCCCGCGTGTACTCAGAGTCTTTTTCCAGTTCGTAACGGGCGAGGATCGCATCTTCGGTCACTCCGGCGTCTTCGGCCGCCCGGACTCGCTCGTCGAGAACGGCCTTGCCGATGGCGCCGATGCGGACGACGTCGTGTGCGATCTTGAGCTCGCCCGAGTCGAACAGCTTGTGATCTCGGCACCAGGCCAGCGTCATGAGAAACTTGGCGGGCGGGAACTTGCGAAACATGCGTAGCGCCTGTTCCTTCGGAACCCGTGGGCCGATGTTTCTGCCCCAGAATCCCTTGTAGTTCGCCCAGGTCAGCTGGTCGTCGTCGATGCTGAAGACGACCTCATCATCCTCGATATCCGGGGCGCGCAAGACCACATCCTCGTAAATGTGCATGCGAGGATTGGCGAACATCGCTTCATTAAGTTTGATATCGAGCCGTTTCATATCGCGCTCCAGGATCCGAATCCTGATCGACTCGCCGACCTGATCGAGCGGCCGAAACGACTCTTCGGTCTTGGAGACGATCTCGATGACTTCGAAGCCGTGACGGGTCTCGAAAATCGGGCTGATCTCGCCAATCGCGGTTGCCTCGGCGGCCTCGCGGAGCGGCCTGACCAGTGGACGAAGTCCCGCCGGAAGGGGGCCGATCACGTCTCCGGCGGTCTCGGCCTCGGAGTATTCCTCGGCCAGTTCCTCGAAGGTCTTGCCCTCGGCGCGCTCGGCCAGGATCGCTTCGAGCCGGGCGCCGACCCCGGCCCGTGCTTCGGCGTTCATCGGCACAAGCAATTTCTCGCCGGCGCGCAAGGGACGGAAGAGCTTGCTCTCGCGTTCCTCGGGCGGAACCCATCGCAGCGGCCGCGAATCAACATCACTGCGGATACCGGCGATGGCGCCGGAGTTGCCGTTTATCCCGACGGCGATCGATTCGAGCGTATCTCCCTCGCGGGCCGTATAATGCTCATACGTCATCAGGTAGATTCGGCGCATCTTGAAACTGAACGGGATGCGATATAGCGGTTTCTCAGTCTCATAGATTTCCGCGACCTGCTCGTCGGTGGCGGGCACGACCTGATCTTCAACCCAGATCTTGTAGATGGCCGGTATGGAATAGTTCAGCAGATAGGAATTGAAGGCCTCCCGGTAAGCGGTCTGCTTGATCGGGTCGGTCTCAAGATCGGCCTGGCGCACAAGCTCCTGGGAGATCGCGTAGTTCGAAGCGATCTGGAAGACCCACTCGTCCGGCATGCGGTTCAGGTTTTCCCAATCAACTTCGCCCGAGCCCACGTTGCGCCAGAAACGGAAATAATTCATCAGATCGAGGACGCGGATCTCGCCCTGGTCCGTGCGCGCGATGATATCCTCCGGGTCACGTTCGATCGGCTGGACCGTCGCGGGCACCGCTGCGGGGTCTCCGGCCACTGGGGGGCCTTCGAGCAATTGCGCACCGGCGGGCGCGGCGCTGCCAAGCGCGAGCAGAGCGATCAACATTGCTGCCTCCGCTCTCATGGATGTTCGTGCAGGTCCGTGACCGCGCTGACTCATATATCCGACCCTTCCGTCATTTCATCAACATTATCGCAGGCGCCGGCCGTTGTGCGCGATGGCCGAATTGGTTGCGGCCCGGAGCGGCGCGCGGCGCTCGATTTCAACGACCGGACACAGGCCCAGTTCCGTTGGGATTCCACGCCTGAACGCCCGTGCGCATCCTGCCGCGTGGCCCGGCATAGTTCAAGCCTCAAGCCCCGGGCGTGAGGTAGGTCGGAGGCGGCGGGGAAAGCCTCGTGCCCGTGCACCTGCCCCACGCCGACAGATGACAGCTCGATATGCCCGAAAGGTTTGGCGGGGGTGACGCGTCCGTACACCCTTGGCCCAAAACCGCGAGAGGCGTGAGTCTGGTGCGTGACGAAGCCTCATCCGATTGGAGAATACCGTCGGATCAATCCCGGCCAGCCGTCCAATATATGGTCAGAAAGACAACGCTGATATAGGTCCATAAGGCTGAGAACACAATATGGACTGCCGTTTCAAACCTCTTGCCTCTCCACAATTCCGAAGAATACCCGAAGAACTGAATGAAAAGCCTGAACGCCCAGAAAATGCCCAAGCCTAGCGCAATCTCCCGACCAAGCTCTGTTTCGATAATATCTCTCGATGATATCCAACAAAACATGCCCAGGAGCGTCACGCCAAGTGCGATGAATAGAGTGTGGACGTACATGATCTGCCTGTTGATCAGGCTCAGATGAGCCAGCTCCTTCCGCCAGTCAAAATACCGTGGAAAGATTGCATGGGAAAACCCCAGGGCAATCAATAACGAGCCGATGATTTTAAGGTGTAATTCCATTTTCCCGAAGCAAGTACGTCGTAATAAACGGATTGATCTTAAGTGTTTTTGAAATTGTGAGACCCGCACCCCCGAAGGTCTTGTGCCAGGATGATCCGGGCAAGAAGTGAAGGATTCCGATGCTGTAAGCGAGAAGATTCGGCAGGTCTCGAAGGTGCTCTGTCACTACGATTCTGCCGGTCGGGGCCAATCCCCTTCTCAATTCACGGAAAAACGAGATTCGCTCATTGTCGTCCCTGATTTCGTGAGCCGCCAGGATAACGAAGATACAGTCTGCGGAAGCATCTTGTAGCGGCAGTCGCGAAGTTGATGTCTGCCTGGTGCCGGGATAGGGGGGATACGCCCTGCGCGCTCTTTCGATGGAGACTTCCGTGTGTTTGTCGGAGTCGTAAAAGTCGAAAACGAGCAATGACGCCTTCGGATACTTCTCGCTCAAGAGGATGCTCGTTTCGTCAAAGCCGGCGTTGACATTGACGATGGTGCCATTGGCCTCGACGCCCAGATCATCCAACCAGTTCAATCTGTATAGGCCCGATAAGTCATATACATAGAACGAAACGACAAGGGATACGACCGTCGTCGCCAGTATTATGAAACACAAGCCATATCCGGTTGTGCGAAGGGCGCCCTCGAATTTCATGGAAGTTAGATAAACAGCCAAAGCGAGCGCTCCGGAGAAGGCATATAAGTGCCAATTAAACCTGATGACGTTCCACGCCCCGATGAAGGGCGGCCTCACGGAGCCCATAGCTCAACTCTACCCTTCTTCCACAAGTATGGGATGTCCTTAACCACGAATGCGCTCGCCAGGGTCGCCCCCTTCAGTTTGAGTGAATCGAGAAAGGAAATGTGATATCCCAACACCTCTACCGGTTCCGGGTTCCACCCTTGCCGAACGCCTTCGATGATCAGAACTTCACGTGATTCCGGGTTATAAGAGAAAGTGAACGGCAGTGGTCCGGCAAACCGCCTGGCTCCCTTCCAATCTGAAAAGGGAGATCCTTCAGGTAAGTCCACATCCTTCTTTTCGGTGCTGACCTCGATTCGAAAGTTCGAACCCGTTGATCTGAATTCCAATCTGTCGTCTGATCGAAGTTGCCGGATGTCCGTTTTCGAATAATTGTAGCGTGTGAATATGTTTCCTGCGAAGGCCATCAGCCTCTTGTCAGTCTCCGATCTTAGAATGTAAAGGCCTCGCAATCTTCTTCCCTTTCGGGTGGTGTGCCTGACGAACAGGCGATATCCTGCCAGGCAGAAGTCTCTTCCTAGAACTTCCGGGAAACCTTTAGGGCGCAGGCTCTTAGTCTGGACAAGGGCGATTGCAAGAAATGCCCATCTGCCATCGAATACATCGAGCGCCAGGCATTCGGGGATAAGGCGCTCAAGCTGCTCCTTTTCCACGGCAAATGTGAGCACGAGCGACCGTTCGAAATATGCCTCAACGGCGAATGGGTGGTTTTTGAGAAAGGAGAGCACGCTAATATTCTGACTCGATGCGCCTCTTGAAGACAACCTCGTTTGCCCACACGAAACCTATAAAAAGAAGGGCGAAGAGCAAATTAAACCTTCCCCATTGCAAGAGGTCTGGAGCGAGCAAGAACTCAATAATATTCATGATGAGAACAATGAACACTTGAAGGGATGTACACCAGCGCGACCTGAATCCGCTAAGAACCCAGATAGCCATGACTATCTCCGAAAACCCAATGGCCTTTGTCAGAATCAGGGAATACTCGCCTCCCAGTATCCGCGCTACAATCTGCTCGTGGCGCGGCACCATGTTTAGCACTTTGCAGAAGAGTCCATTCGCTACCCAGACGATCGCAATGGACCAAGTCCCAAATTTATGAAGTGTCCCTCTTGAGATGATGGCTAACGTGCCCGCTCCTCTCATGTGTTTCGTCCACGTCTCGCGGGGAGTATACGAAAAAGCTCGATGTGATTGCCAAGCCCATCGTTCCGATGAATAAGTCTCCGCCGGAGATCGACCGGTTCGGCCTTTCCGGCCCATCCGCGCCCCCACCCGGCCCCTCCGGTCCAGCCCCCGCCCACCTCCAAGCCCCTTGGGCCGTTGGCTTTAGGCACTCGCAGGGGATTGACGCAAGGGGCGATTCCGGGCATAGTATGATG
>JAJFLK010000028.1 GCA_021772735.1 Candidatus Sumerlaeota bacterium
GGTGAGGTCGAAGAAGCCGCCGGTGGATCGGCGCGGTCGGTCAAGAGATCGCGGGTGAGGGCGACTGCGGGGAGGAGCCCGGTCGTCAGGATCCACGTTCCGAGATAGGCGAGTAAGATGGGGATGAACATTACCGCGTGAAAATTGCTCGCAGCCGTCACGCCGAAATCATGAATTCCGAGCCAGGCGTTGAGATCGAATCCCGCCCGAGAGCCGGGCGAGGAAAGCATCTCGGCCAGCCGGAGCAGAGGCGCCGAGACGATCCATCCGAGCGCAGCGCAAGAGTGAATCAAGATCGGAGGACGAGCGCGCGGCACCGGGCCGAGCCGAATGCCCAGCCGGAATCCCATGTAGACAAGCGGCAGATACAAGCCCTGCGGTTTGATGTGGATGGCCAGGCCCATCACGAGCCCTGCGGCCAGACTCCAGAGGAGCGATGGCGCGAGATCCCGCCGAATTGAGGCTCCGAAGATGAACCACAGGAAGAGCGTGACGACGGGGATGAATAAATTCTCCGCCATCAGCAGCGCGCTGTATCCCAGCCCGGGCAGCAGCGCGACCAGCGCGGCTGCGGTCAGGGCGCGCCTGCGCGAGGTCAGATCGCGTGCGAATCCATAAGTGATGGGAAGAACCGTGCTGATGACGGCGCAGTTGAGCCACTGCATGCGTGGCAGGGCCTCGATGGGGTGCATGGCTCCGGCAAGGAACGATAAGAGGGCGGGGTAGGCCCAGCATGCGAAATTGATGGGCGTGCCGTGCCACGTCATCTGGCCCGTCGTCGCGAAGCCTCGGGCCAGCTCCAAATGCATCCATTCATCGTTGAAGATGACCGGGGCATTGATGAGACGGGCGCACAGACCTCGGACCACGACTGAGCCGACATAGAGCCCGATCAGCGCTGTGATCGCCCGCGCCGAAGAGATATCATTCCGTTCTCGAATCAAAGCGCGGCCCGCTTCCATTGTCTGCAATTCGATCCGCCTCGGCCTCCAGGCCTAAGACTTCTCACGATAACTCAAAAATCCTCAGTCCTCTCGCTTTGTTTGGTGCGTAAAGTTCGGCGTATGGCGGGCCGATAAAGCGTATTGGGCATGGGCGATGAAAGGGCATACGGAATCAATTATGGCTGATTATGACATGATCGTTATTGGGGCGGGACCGGCGGGACAGAAAGCCGCGCTCCAGGCAGCGAAACTTCACAAGCGAGTTGCGGTTATCGAGCGCGCCAAGGTCGTCGGCGGCGCATGCGTCAGCACCGGGACGCTCCCGAGCAAGACTCTGCGCGAGACCGTCCATTATCTCTCCGGTCTGGAGAGGCGCAAGCTGAGCGCGGGCGGCACCGGGCGCGGCGAGCGGATCACGATGAGGCAACTGCTCGCGCGCAAAGATCACGTCATCCGCCATGAGATCGACATCATCGAGAGTCAGCTTCATCGCAACCATGTCGATCTGATCCTCGGCGAGGCCGCGTTCGATGGCGAAAACACGATCTCTGTCAAAACCCTGAGCGGCATGCACAGCGAGTATACGTCTGACTTTTTCGTCATCGCCACCGGCTCGCGGCCGGTCATGCCCGAGGGACTGGATGTCACCGATCCGCGAGTGCTGAACAGCGATACGATTCTCGACATCGACGACATTCCGAAGAAGCTTACCGTCGTCGGCGGCGGTGTGATCGGTTGCGAATACGCGTGCGTCTTCGCCCGGCTCGGCTCGAAGGTGACGGTCGTGGATCGGCGTCAGCGCCTGCTGCGTTTCCTCGATAACGAGATTACTGATGCGCTCGCGTATCACATGCGAAGCGAAGACATCTGCCTCAAGTTCGGCGAGGATGTCGAGGAGGTCCAATTGAACGGGACCGGCCGGGCACACCTGCTCCTGCGAAGCGGCAAGGTGGTCGTCTCGGACCGGCTTTTCTACTCCATGGGACGGCGCTCAAACGTCGATACGCTGAATCTCGAACCGCTTGGCGTTGAAGTTTCCGAGACGGGTCTGGTCGGCGTGAACGAACAGTATCAAACCGGGGTCTCGCAGATTTATGCTGTGGGCGACGTCATCGGCTTTCCCGCGCTGGCCTCGACCGCGATGGAGCAGGGGCGTCTGGCCGCGTGTCATGCCTTCGGCGAGAAGGCGCAGTCGTTTCCATCGACCTTCCCATACGGCATTTTCACGATTCCGGAGATTTCTTATGCAGGGGCCACCGAGTGGGAGCTGACCAAGAACGACGTTCCATACGAAGTCGGCCGCGCGGAATACAGCGAGACTGCCCGCGGGCAGATCCTCGGCGATGATACCGGCATGCTCAAGCTTCTCTTCCACCGTGAGTCGCGCGAACTGCTCGGAGTCCACATCATTGGAGAAAGCGCGACCGAGTTGGTCCACATCGGCCAGTCCGTCATTGCGCACAAGGGCGTGGTCGATTACTTCATTGATAACGTCTTCAACTACCCGACGCTCGCCGAGTGCTACAAAGTCGCGGCACTGAACGGCGTGAACCGGCTCGTCTGACCTCGCGCCGCGCGCGCGGATCAAGCGATGTGGATATTTCTTGTCTTGAATTAATCAGGAGGCCGGCAGGGGGCCGCAAGGTCTGGGGCGGCGCCTACTCGGGCGCGGCGTCATCCGCGTTGTCCACGGCGTCCTTGGGCACCCGCGCGGCGCCATCGATCTCGCCAAGGAGGGCGAACAGGTCATCGGGCTCGCGGATCTCGGGCGCGCCCGAGGGATCCGGCCGCAGGCTCCGGGCCAGGCGGCCGCGTCTGATCTTGAGGCGCATCGATTCGGTTGATTTTTCTTCCGGAGGCGGGGGCGGCAACGGCGCTTCAGCCGAGGGTTCGAAGGGAGTGTTGGCGGGTTGGCTGCTCATCGTGGATCCTCCGGTGATCGAAGTGCGAAATCGTGATGTGACAATGCGTTGTCAAACGGGAAGGGGTCGGCGCGAGCCGAGATTTATAAGGCTGGGTTCAGGATTCGATAGGCGCGGCCGCCTGAATGGCGTTGATGGATTCGGCATCGACCTGCTTCAACCCGGAACGGGCCGCAAGTGCAAGCGCGTTGTGACAGATGCGATTGATTTCGCGTGGGATTCCCTGGCTCCGCTCCAGGAGAGGTTCCATCGCTTCTTTGGCGATCAGGCTTGGCCTGCCGCCGGCGACCAGGACGCGGTACTTCACGTATTGCTCGACCTCATTGAGCCGCAAGGGGCGTATCTGAGTCCGGGCGAACATGCGGCTGAAGATCGACCGGAACGTCGGGTGCTTCATCTTCTTCAGGAAACTTTGCTCGCCGAAAAGAAGGACCGTGACCAGCTTGTGATCGGGAACCTCGATGTTGCTCAGCGTCCGGAGGACGTGAACCGCGTCCGCGCTCAGGAAGTGTACCTCATCAATGATGAGCACCAGGCGAATGCCGCGCAGATATTGCTGAATGATGTGCTGCTGGATGGCGCTGACCAACCGATGCATCGTCGCCCGGTGCGGAAGACCATCGGTAACGCCCAGTTCCCCGAGAATCTCGCGAAGCAGCGATGTCCTCGTCATGCCCGGATACGCGAGCACGAGAACCGCCTGATACTTCTCGGAGTCCAGCTCCTGCAGGAGTACCTGCGTCAGCAGTGTCTTGCCTGTCCCGCTGATAGCCGTCGTCAGGCCGAGCGAAACGTTGTCTTCGATGCACTGCTTCATGGCGATGAATGATTCTTCATGGGCCTCGGTGCGGAAAAAGAACTCAGGATTGACGCAATCCGCGAATGGATGAGAAGACAGGCCGAAATGCTTGAGCGGCAGCGCGGAGCGTTCCTCGAAGTTCTCGCGGTTGGTGCTGTCGTGAGTCTCGTCGACGAGCTCAACGATTTGCGCGTCAGTATCGGGAAACGGTTGCATTGCCCTCGTGCCCTTTCGCCCGCCCGTGTGGCTGGCTCCTCAAGTCTTGTCAACTCTCACTACTTCAGACGCCGACGACGGTTCGCTTCAGAGCGCCCATCAGATCCTCGAAGCACGATTCCTTGCGCTCGTTCTTGAAGACATCCGTGTTCAGGACGATCTCCGCGATCGAATCGACGCATTTCGACGCCTCGCAGAAGCCATATTCGAGCTTGAACGGCTTGCGCACCTGATTGGCCGCCTTGACGTGCGGATCTTCGACGATGTATCCGAGGTCGCCGAGCTGGGACTTCAGATACTTGACCGAAGCCGCATTGATCCGGTTGAAGACGTTCTTACTGTGATACATGTTTTTGACCTGATTGGCGACGAGGCCGATCTTGCTGTTCGGCTCCATCTCGGTCAGAATTTTGATCATCGAATACCCATCGGCCGCGGCCGCGATGTTTGGCGTGGTTACGACGATGACTTCATCCGCGAACGTCGCGAA
>JAJFLK010000271.1 GCA_021772735.1 Candidatus Sumerlaeota bacterium
ACGGGCAGCTTGAATCCGGCCAGGGCGAGCTGCTGGATTTCCTCATAGGGTCCGGTCAGGAAAAGCCATTGATCGCCATCGATCCCATGGCCTTCGGCGAAGCGGTCCAGAACCTCCGGCGTGTCGTAGTCCGGGTCCACGGTAAACGAGACCAGGCGGGCCGGAGGCCAGAGCTCGGGAATGCCGTTCAGTGAATCGCGAATCCGCTCCATGGCGCGGGTCATGATCGGGCATGTGCCGCCGCAACGGGTGAAAATAAAATCGGCGATCCACACCTGTCCGCTCAGGTCGTCGAGCGTCACGGTCGCGCCAGAGCGCTCGGTCAGGCTGAATTCGGGCACTGCGCCGACGACGGGCAGTTTCCCGCTCGTTCCGCGGAAATCGTAATTCCCCTTCGAGCCGGTGTAGATCGCGAGTGACACGATCAACGCCAGCAGCAGGCCGGGAATCAGCAGCAAGGCCAGGCCACCACCCGAGGGGCGTGGCGCCGGGGAAGTTGCGGAATCGGCGGACGCGCCGGAACCGGAAACCGAAGACGACTCGACCTCGTCGGGATCCTGGGGTGCAGATTTGATTTTCTCGTTCACGGGCGCTCCGGGCTTCAAACTTTATCCAGCATCATGACGACGAGCAGGACCGGCAAGTAAACGACGGAGGCCAACACGAGCCGGCGCGAATCCACGCGAGTGCGCGTGCGCGACGCGCGAAATCCGAAAGCCATGAACGTCAGGCCGAGCACAAGGGCCGTGAAGAAATAAGCGACGCCGGTCAGACCGAGAACGGTCGGCAAGAGCGAGAACGGAATCAGCGCGGCCCCCTGGCTGAGCATCTGGCGGAAATTGCTTTCACCCGATGGATCGACGACCGGCAACATCTTGTACCCGCCCCGGGCGTAATCATCGCGATACATCCAAGCGATGGCGAGGAAGTGGGGGATCTGCCACAGATAAAGGATCGCAAACAGGGCCCACGCGGCGGGCGTCAATGACCCGGTGGCCGCTGCCCACCCGATCAACGGCGGCAGGGCGCCCGGAATCGCTCCGACGGCCGTGTTGAACGTCGTCACGCGCTTCAGCGGCGTGTAGATGAAAACGTAAAGAATCAGAGTCGCCAGCGCGATGCCGCCGGCCAGCAGTGTCGTCATGGCGACGAGGTAAACGACGCCGAAGATCGAGATACTCAGGCTGAAGACGATCGCCTCGGTGCGGTTAAGCCTGCCCGCGGGTAGAGGGCGATTCTGCGTCCGGTCCATCAGGGCGTCAAAATCCTGCTCGATAATCTGATTGAACGCGCTGGAACCGCAGCCGATAAACGCCGTTCCGATCAGAGCGTGCAACGCGCCGAGCCAATCGAGCGCTCCGGGGCTGGCCATATAAAAACCGGCGAAGGCCACTACCAACACCATACCGGCGATGCGCGGCTTGGTCAGCTCGATGAAATCGGCGACCTTTGACATCGCGAACATTCCCGTCATGGAATTCACATCGGCTCGGGCTTTCATGCGGCCGATTCCTCCGGGTCAACACCAGCGGCCGCCGTGACGCCGCCGGCTGCGGGCCGCACGTATCGGAAGGCTTGGGCCGAGAGAAACACAGAGCACCCGAGAATCAAGGCGCCGGTCGCAACGTGCGCCGTCGTCACCCAGGGCTGATTGAAACTAAGGACGGTCCAGATGCCGAGCATGATCTGCAAGATCAGCAAAGAGGCGACGATCATTGCCGGAATGGTCAGGGCGGTGAGTTTGGGGAAATTTCGCATGACAACCATGTGCATCCAGCCGACGGCCGCCAAAACCATCAGCGCGCCGAGCCGGTGGAGGTAATGAATCAGAATCATCGACGCCGTCACGTTGGGAAGAACTTGAGGCGAATCGAGATAAAGCCGATCCATGTTGATCTTCTTGATGCTGGCTTCGTCCAGAGCGGGAATCACGCGGCCATAAGCGAGCGGGAAATCCACGATCGCCGTGCCCGA
This sequence comes from Candidatus Sumerlaeota bacterium, assembly GCA_021772735.1. Classification (GTDB taxonomy): domain Bacteria; phylum Sumerlaeota; class Sumerlaeia; order MVZB01; family JAJFLK01; genus JAJFLK01. The sequence goes on from JAJFLK010000271.1 coordinate 1,975, forward strand.
ATCCGTATGACGCATCAAGGCCCCCATCAGAAGCTGGAGGAAAATCGCCGCGACAAGAACGATGCAAGCCAGCCTCAGCCGACCGGCGGCAGGCGCTTCGAGCTGAGCGATGCGCGCCGAAGCGGACCACGAAGGCGAGGTAAACAATGCCATCAGGATCGTCAGACAAAAAAACGTCTGTCCCAGCAACGCGTGGACGACCGTCATCGGCAGATAACGCGACAGCAGTACGCTCATGCCGCCGACGACCGCCTGCACGATCACCGCGCCCGCCGTGACGGCCGCCATGATCTTCACCCAGCGGCGCTTCTCGCGCATCAGCGTCCATATGAGCAGCCCCGCCGTCATCAACCCAATGGCGCCGGCAATCATCCGATGGCCGTGCTCGGCGCGGACGTTATCGATGTGGAACCAACCTTCGGGCATGAAACGCCCATAGGACAGGGGCCAATCGGGAACCGAAAGCCCGGCGTCCTTGCTCGTGACATTCCCTCCGGCGACGACCAGGAGCAGCGTGCAGCATGCGAGCACGATCGCGTAGCGATGCAGCGCCGTCGGCGACGCATCGGAATCGGACCGGGCGCTCGACTTCGACGGGCTCTCAGCGGATGAGGATTCAGGCAAGGATTGAGGTAGTGAATCGTTCAAGTTGAGCGGCAATCGCGTTCAGATCCACGGCCGGGGCCGCAGGGAGATTGCGGCGCTTGGGGAGAGTTCCGTTCGGGATCGGTTCGAATTCATAAACCGCAGCATTATAGGACAGCACGGCGCGACATTCGACGACTATCGGCGCGGGATACGAGGCACCCGGGGTGGTTGGATCGAAATCAGAGCATCGGAAAAACGGGGCCTCCAGAAGTGAAGGCCCCGAAAGTCTTTGTCATGCGTGAATCCGTGCGATTATTCGCCGCCGAACTCGAAGGTCAGATCCGAGACGCCATCGGCACCGACGGTCACGGTGGACTCGGCATCGCCGAAGACTTCGTGCCACGCGCCGATCGTGTATTCACCCTCGGGCAGGCCCGTGATCGAGAAAGCGCCGGTCTTATCCGTCACCGCATAGAACGGATTGTCCACGACGTTCATGTATGCGCTCATCCAGGGATGCACATCGCACTTGAACTTGACGCCGATCTCCGGCTTGCGGAACGACTTCTCGCGGGTGCCGGGCGTGGGCTGGCCGAAGTTGAAGGTCGCATTGACCTTGGCCTGGCAATTAATGTTATGAAGGGTGTTATCTTCGCTGACGATGTCGAGCGTCTGACCGACCTGAATGCCGAAGACATGGGGCTCATACATGCAACCGATCTGAGTGATCTTGGCATGCTCGGCCGGAACGTCGAACTCCCCGGAGAGGCCATCCTTGACGTAGACGAAGACGTTCTGGATGCCGCGATTCTTGGCAACCAGGACGTTCACGGAACCGACTTTCGAATCGTGCATGGCGGCGCACTTGGGATCGGCATCCATCTTGACGACTTTGCGTTTGGGCTTGTCGCTGCCGGTGAACTTGGCCATCCCGCCGACATCGGCCGCATTCGCCGTCGTTGAGAGGGCAAAAATCAGCCCCGATGCGATGGCTAAAGCCTTGAGGTAACTTGTCTTAGTGAGATTCATTCGTCCGCCTCCCTTGAGATTTTTTTCACAAACTTTTCTTCAAACAGGGCCCGAGCGTCGGGCCTCTTGCCTGCCCCAGGCGGGGCATAATTCCGTAAATACTAGGTATCCACCCGGATGACCGCAAGGCTTTTCGAAGATCCGCCTCGGCCCCCAAGGTCAGCCACATAAGATTCGACATCGGTCCGGCGTAAAAGTTCCGCGTGGAATGGTTTATCTTTTACAGTTCGGAGCCGTCCATGGGGTCTGCCGGAGGCGAGCCGCCCTCGACCGAAGCGAGCGCTTGAGCGCGTTTGCGCGCGCGGAGAATCCAGAAGACCCCGACCATGCCCATCCCCATGAGCACCAGATAAACCACAACGGCCAGGAAGATAACGCCGTTCGCGGCGCCCTTGGTCAGGGCTGAATCCGCATCACCGAAGCATACGGCGCAGGCGGCCGCGTTATTGGCCCATAGGGAAAACACGGCCAACATCGCCGGCAAGGCCAACCCGGAAGCGGCCGACAAAACTCGGGTCTTCGCCGTGCGGCGAGGCGCGTTGCTCACGTAAAATACTCGATCCCGGTCAGCTTGCGATGGAACCAGCGGGTGTAGAACCCGAGGCCGATGCCGCTGAGCAGGGCGCCGACTCCGTAGAGTCCGAGCCTCACGTTTTCGCTGTCATTGAGATACTGCATCGTGCCCCAGACGAAGATCACTCCGCAGCACAAGATACACAGCGACATAAGAATGAGATGAAAACCTTTGAGCGTTGGCATTGGATTTATCCCTCCTTGCGGATGGGTCGGCGACGATCCGGACAGCGGATCCTAATGCTCGCCGGTTTGCTCGCCTTCGGACTCGGTGTCGTCGTGCGTCGCGCCCTCTGCCGCTCCACTATCATGGCCCTCGCCGTGGCCCTCTGCATAGATCATTTTCGTCGGGGGGGCAATATCTCGATAGGGCGTGTCGTTCACGGTCAGGATAGGCAGAAGCATCAGGGGCACAAACAGAACAGCGGTTAGAATCAGCACGAAATAGATGATCTTCTTCTCTCCGGCCAGATGCATGAAGAACGCGCCGACGAGCGTGCCCTTGACGGTCGCGATTGCCAGGCCCAGGGCGATCGCCGCCGCGCCGGTAAGGAAATGCAACCCAGCGGCCATGACGGTCAGGCCGGTCATGACGAGGAGTGCCCCGAATATCAGCCAATAGACTTTCAGGTGCTTGCGAATTTCTTCAGGTGAATCTGCCATCGCTCTCTCCTCGGCGAACTCGTTCTTAATCTCATCAGTCCGGGCCGGGCCCGGCCATCATCCGCACTCAATGCGTTTCCGGCTCAAAGCAAATACAGCGCGGGGAACAGGAAAATCCATACGATATCAACAAAATGCCAGTAAAGGCCGACGCACTCGATTCGGCCCGAGTAGCGCTCGGGTTCGTCCTTCCACATCGAAGCGCCGAAGGTCAGGAAATAGACAAACACGGCGATCCCACCGAGAATGTGGAGCCCGTGCAGGCCGGTCATGGTGAAATAGATACCGTAAAAATTGTGCGTGCTCGGGTAAATCCCGTGGCCGACGATCTCGGCCTTGTATTCGAAAAACTTCACCACGAGGAAACCAGCGGCCAGGGCGACCGTTGCCCAGAGGTATTTCTTGCACTTGGCGAAGTCGTTCATTTTGAGCGCCGCCCAGGCCATGACAACCGTGACCGATGAGGCGATCAGCAAAACGGTATTAAACGTGGCCAACTTAACGTCCAGACCATTGTTCGCCAGCCCGCGCGGCCAGTCCGGATCGCCGGTGCGCAGGAGGATATAGGCCGAGAAGAAACCTCCGAAGAGCATCACCTCAGACGCCAGAAACGTCCAGATGCCAAGCTTCGCGTTGGCAAGGCCCGTCACCGGATGCGGCTTGACGGAATATGGAATTTCCATGAGTCCTCTTTCTCCAATCAGCTCTTCTCGGGTTCAACAAACTGCGGCCAGAAATCATCGTCCGGCCTCTCAGGATTACTGTATTCGTAAGCGTCGCGGTAGACGCGGGGCTCGGTGACAAAGTTGCCGTGCGGCGGCGGCGTGGGCGTGGCCCATTCCAGCGTCGTCGCCTGCCAGGGGTTGTCGCTCTCGACTTTCTTGCCGGCAAAGATGCTGGCGAAGAAGTTGATGATAAAGGGAATCTGCGCGAGGCCGAGCAGCCATGCGCCCCATGAGCTCATCACGTTCATGCTCTGCACGGACTGAATGTATTCGTAGTAGGTCGGGTCGTATCCACGGCGAAGCATCCCGGCCATCCCGGCGAAAAACATCGGCATGAACGTCAAATTGATCGCGATGAACGAACCCCAGAAGTGCATCTTGCCGAACAGCTCGCTCAGCTGGCGTCCTGTCGCTTTTGGGTACCAATGGTAGATTCCGGCGAACATGGCGAAGATCGTCCCCGGCGCCACGACGTAATGGAAGTGGCCGATGACGTAATACGTATCGTGCAGATAGATGTCTGAAGTGGCCAGGCCAAGAGGCAATCCGGTCAGGCCACCGATGGCGAACATCGGCAGGAATGAGAGCGCAAATAGCATGGGCGTGTTGAATCGGATCGAGGCGCCCCAAAGACTCAAGAGCAAGCACGTCAGAATAATCACCGAGGGGACGGAGATGATCATCGTCGTCATCTGGAAGAACGCGCTGATGGTGGTGCCCATGCCGGTCATATACATGTGATGCGCCCAGACGATGAAGGACATGAAGCCCAGGAACATCATCGAGTAGACCATCGTTCGGAATCCCCAGAGCGGCTTGCGCGTGTTGCAGGCGATGATCTCGGCGACGATGCCAATGCCGGGCAGGATCAGAACGTAGACCTCAGGATGCGCCAGGAACCAGAACAGGTGCTGCCAGAGCAGTGGATTGCCCCCGCCGCTGACCGCAACGGCCTCGCCGCTGACGACCAGGCCGCTGGGCAGGAAGAAACTGGTTCCGGCCACGCGATCCATAAGCTGCAGGACGGCGGCGGCTTCCAGGGGCGGGAAGGCGAGAAGCAGAAGGAACGAGGTAACGAGCTGGGCCCAGACGAAGACGGGCATGCGGAAAAGCGACAACCCAGGGGCGCGCATCTGAATAATCGTGACGATGAAATTGATCGAACCCAGCAGGGACGATGTAATCAGGAACACCATGCCAAGGATCCACATGGTCTGCCCGGTGAACCAAAACGGAAAGCCCTCGATTGCAGGCTGGCTGACGACACTCAGGGGCGGATACGCGGTCCAACCACTGTTGGCGACGCCACCGGGGCAGAAAAAGCTGGCGAGCATCACAACGCCGCCGATGAAATAAACCCAGTAGCTCATCATGTTGATCTTCGGAAACGCCATATCGGGCGCGCCGATCTGGAGCGGCATGACGTAATTACCGAACCCACCGACGCTCAGGGGGACGACGCCCAGGAAAATCATGATGGTTCCGTGCATCACGCCCAGAGAGTTGTAGAACTCAGGAGCCATGACGCCTTCGGGCATCAGCCCGCGCCCTATCCAGTTGCCGAACCCGCCCCAAAGGGCCTTCAAAAATCCCGGCGGGGGATTGGTATCCCAGGCGGCTGCCGGATAGGCGAGCTGGAACCGCATCAGCATGATCAGCGTGAATCCAAAGAACAGGAACAGCAGCGCCGTCACCGAATACTGAATTCCGATAACCTTATGATCGACCGAGAATACGTATTTGCGTATCCAGCCCGGATCGTGGTGATCGTTGTGCCCTTGACTCATGGTTGTGCTTCCTCGCGCGGAACTTTCTCGATCATTAATGGGCCGGGATTCGTCTTCGGAAATGGGCGCCGAATCGGGCCGTGGATAATTTCGTCGTTGCCTTATTCGTCGAAGCTGTCGTCGCCGAAGCCATCGTCGTCGTCGAAGCCCTCGTCCATGAATTCTTCTTCCTCGCCCGCGGTTTCAAGCCAGACCGCGAAGCCATCGGGCTCCATGAGGTGCAGGAATCCGCCCATGCGCGAATGCCCGAGTCCGCACAGTTGCGAACAGGCAATGTTGTACATACCGGTCGGAGCGTCATCGGCTGTTTTGAACCACATGTCGGCCTCGATCCCGGGGATCGCATCCTGCTTGATGCGCATGACGGGGATGAAAAAGCTGTGGATCACGTCCTTGGAACTCAGCTCGATGATAATGTCGCGTCCCTTGGGGACATAGAGGTTGTTCAGGGTGAGGATATCGTCTTCGGCGGCTGGGTCGGTATCGTCCAGGCCGATCGGATTGGTCTCTTCGTCGATCAGATCCAGCCTGGCCCGGCCGAAGATGCCGTCGGGCCCGGGGTATTGGATGTTCCAGGCGAACTGTTGTGCGATCACGCGGACAACCAGGGCGTCGGCCTTGGGAGGCCGGTCGAGTTTCAATCGGGACCAGGCCGGCATCGAAAGTCCGACAAGAATCGCCACCTCAAAAATCACGACGCCAATTTCCAGATACTTGCTCAACTTGGCTTTGATCG
>JAJFLK010000272.1 GCA_021772735.1 Candidatus Sumerlaeota bacterium
ATCATGTCCGCGTATCACATAATGCCGGCCAGCAGATTGTTGAAATAGTGCGCAAAGCCGCCAGCGAGCGTGCCGATCGCTTCGAGCTTGTGGGACTGCTGGAGCTGAGCTTCGAGCCGCGCCGTTTCGGCCTCGGCTTTCTTGCTCTCCGTAATGTCGACCATGACACCGCGCAGTTGCCGAGCCTTGCCATCCACGTCTTTGACGACGCGGACAATGTCTCTGAGCCACACTACGTCGCCGCTCTTTGTCAGTGCGCGATACTCGAAAACATGATTGCGGCCCTCCTGCGTGCAGCTCATGCAGAAAGCAACCGCCTGTTCTCGATCCTCGGGGTGGACGGATTCGACCCAGGCGTCCTTGTTTGAGATCCACTCGGAGGCCGAATACCCAAGCACGCTCTGGACATGATCGGCGATGAACGTGAAAGCCCACGTCTCCGCATCGGCTTCCCAAACGATCGCGTCAATGCCCTGCACGAGGTCGCGATATCGAGATTCGGCCTGCCGGCGGGCGATCAGTTCCTGCTCGGTTCCGGCAAGCGCCTCTTCGAGCTCAGCCTTGAGGACCTCATCGTGCCGTCGCATCATTGCGAGCCGCGTATAGGTCCGCATCCGCGCCGAGTAAATGACGAAAGAAAGAGACGAGGCCGCGAACAGCGTGAATCCATAATGCGCAAGCGTCTCGAGATCGACCTGGAAAGACGCCACTGCCAGCGTCGCTGCGGTCAGTCCAGCTGTCGCGACACCCAGATGCAGAGGCGAGAGCAGCAGGCATCCGACGCTCACGGCGACGATCGCAGAATAAGTAATGTAAACCGGACTGCCGACGAAGTGGAAAGCCAGCAGTATATTACCCTGGACAAGCCAGGTCAACGCCACGCCGATGGCATCGCACTTCGAAGGAGAAATTGAACCCCGGGCCAGTCCCCGCAGAACCATCAGCGCGCAAAGAACGATGCAGAGATCCCAGATGACGAGCGGCTGAACGGCGCCCGGAGGCATGTCGAAGAAATTGAAAACCGTGAAGGCGCAGAAAATGATCGCGAGGCCCGCGCAGAGGGGTCCGACGGCGTCGTATACGACCTGCCCAAAAGCGTCGTCGATCCACGCGGGTCTGGCCTGGGCTTTGCGGGAGGAATCGATATTCATACGTCTCAACCACCAGAATGCTTTGACTCTCACCGAGCGGAGTACGAGCACTCTCCCCCCACCGGAACCTTATCGTCATGGCTTGGGCGATTCTGGACACATTTATCGACCTCACGAGACGCACAATTCCGATGCGGCTATCGGGCTGATTAACTTTTTCGTTCGCGTCTTGCGGTGGAATTCTTGCTATCTTTGACGCATCGGCTTGCCGATCGAAATTTATGGATTCCCTATCCCGCCCATGGGCACGCCTGCAGATCCGCCGGTGTGATTCCCAACCGACACGCCGGAGCCGCTCCTCGATGAAACGCACTCACCTCGCAGTCCGATTTCGGGTCCAACTCAGCCCTCATATCTTGCTGACCCTCGGCGTATGCGCCGCGATGCTCCTCGCTGCTCGGGCGTCCGCGCAAGTCGCGCCGCTGCGGATCGAGAACTTCGATATCCGCCTCGACGACGACGCAATGCGACGCCGCTGCGTTGAGACCATTGATTTGGAATTTATCGCGTCGCGAACCGCAGCGGCAGCGCGCCTCAGCCGCCAGGTCGATGGCGTGCGCATCAGCTTCGACCCCCTCCTCGGCACGCCAAAGTTCATTCGCTCGACCCGGCGCCTGCTGACCGACGCGCCAGACAAGCAAGACGGGCAAAGCGGGCAGATCGTCGCGGCCCCCTGGCTGCTCATCATTCGTGCATACATCGATGGCAACTCGGATTTATTCGGGATCGGTGGAGACGCGTTGGATCAATGCCGGATTTCACGCAATTACGTCACCGCCGTGAACGGCCTTCGATCCGTCACGCTTCAGCAACAAATGGCCGATGGCCTAAGGGGCCGATCCGACCTCATCGGCGCTGAGCTGCGCGCGAACTTCGACGCCGCCGGTCGATTGATCAACATTTCGAGCACGCTCGTTCCGGCGACGGCGTCCCCTCTGGAAACGGGCGCGAAGCCGCTCGGCGCCGCCGATGCGCTTGCGATCGCGATGGACAATATGGGCATCGCAGCAGGCAAACTTCCGCAGCCGACCCGTGAGAGTTCGTCTTCGCGGTCGCGCCGAGTGGTGGAATTTTCCGCGAGCCCCGCGCTCGGCTCGCCGGCCGGCGCCCAGTCGGTTTACTTCCCGATCACGCGCGACGAAGCCCGCGCGGCATGGGAGGTCACGGTCGCAGAGCCCGGCTTGAGGAACGTATGCGCGATTCTCATCGACGCACTGGACGGCCGGGTGCTCGCACGGCACAACATGGTGCACGACGCAGGCGACCAGAGCGTCAGTTATCGAGTCTTTACAGACACCAGCCCCACACCCATGCTCCCCGGGCTCGACGCCCCGGGCTCATCTCAGCCCCCCGAGGTCGCGCGAGAACTCGTCACGCTCACCTCGCTCGATCCCGTGGCCTCGCCCGCCGGTTGGATCAACGATGGGGACAACACGACAGCGGGCAATAACGCCGTCGTCCGCGCGGACATCGACGCCGACAATATCCCGGATGAGCCGCCGACCACGGGCGACCCTTTTCGGGTTTTTGATTTTCCGGCCGATCTTTCGATGGAGCCGCCGGCTTATCGCGATGCTTCGATCGTCAACACGTTCTATTGGATCAACGTAATGCACGATCGGTTCTATGGCCTCGGATGGAACGAAGCCGCGGGCAATTGCCAGCTCGATAATTTCGGGCGTGGAGGAGCAGACGAGGACCCATTGCGGGTCGACGCTCAGGATGGGCAATCAACCGACAATAATTTCATTTTCGTCCCGCCCGACGGCATCTCCCCGATCATGTCGCTCCTGCGGCTCTCCGGACCGAGTCCGAACCGGGATGGCGGGCTGGATCAGCTCATCCTCGCGCACGAATACGCACACGCGCTTTCGACCCGGCTCGGCGGAGACTTTCGTCAACGCCAATCTGCGGGCCTCGCCGAAGGCTGGAGCGATTTCTACGCCCTGGCTCTGTTCTCGCAGTCCGAAGACGACCCCCGAGGCAACTACCCTCTGGCGCCCTATTCTTCGTATCGCTTCCTTGGTCTCACGGAGAATTATTACTTCGGTATCCGGCGTTATCCATACAGCACGTCAATGGAGATCAGCCCGCTGACATTCGCTGATATGGACCCGCTCCAGTTTGAGTTTCCCTCCAATGTCCCCTCGTCTCCGATCCATGACCTCGCTGACGCGCGATTCATTCCCGAGGTCCATAACATTGGGGAAATTTGGGCGCTTGCGCTCTGGGAGGCCCGCGCTTTCACGATCGAAAGCCAGGGGTTCGCCGGCAACGAGATCATGCTTTGGCTGGTCACAGACGGTCTGAAACTCGTCCCCGCCGAACCCGATTACATCATGGCGCGCGACGCCATTCTCCAGGCCGATCTGGTCGGCAACGGTGGAGAAAATCTCTGCGACCTGTGGCGCGGATTCGCGCGGCGCGGACTCGGCGCGTCAGCGTCGTCCCCCGGCACGGTCACGACCACAGGCGTTGTCGAGGCCTTCGATGTTCCCGAAGATATCTGCGTTTTCTCTCGGGGCGAAGTCGTTTTCGAAAGCCCTGCGTACGCCTGTGAAGCCGACGCTGTCGTGAAAGTTCGGGATCTCGACCTGCAAGGCGCGCCGGGCGTCGCGGTGACACTGACTTCGAGCACGGGAAGCGCGATGGAACTCACGCTTACCGAAACAATACCGGACAGCGGCATCTTCACGGCTCCGGTCCCGCTGACCGCCTCCGGCGCCTCGACGGGCTCCGTGCTGCTGGTCGAAGACGGAGGAACGATTGACGCCGCCTACGCCGATCTCGACGACGGTACCGGAAATCCCGCCATCGTCACCGGTTCGGCGGAAATCGATTGCACTGCGTCCGGCATCTTCGATGTCACCTCTGCGGCGGTCGGCCTCGACGGCATCCGCGTGACATTTACGACCGATGAGGCGGCGACGGCGTCGGTGCATCTCTCGGTCTCGTGCGGGGCGACCGATGTCGTGCTCTCGACGTCCGAGGGCACGAGCCACGAGGTTTTCTTCACCGGTCTCGATCCATGCACGCCATATTTCTTCACCGTCTATGCGCGCGACACCGTCGGTAATGTCTCGCGCGCGACGAATGACGGCACTTGTTTTCAAACCACGACCGCCGTCGAGATGACCATCTTCGCCGATGATTTTGAGGGCGCGGACATGGGCTGGACTCATAGAAAACTCTCGGGTCTCGACGTTGTCGAAGACCTGTGGGCCATCAGCGAAGAGCGCGCGGCCGGCGGGCAACGCTCGTTCCACAGCGGCGAGGCGCCGCCCGGCTTTGGAAGCACGGCTCTGACGTCGCCCGCGCTCGCGCTGCCGCTTCTGGTCGATGGGATCCGCATGTCTTTCGTCCATTTCTACGACTTCGAGCCCTGCCGACCGTTCCTCGGCCCGCCCGATGGCGGCGTGGTCGAGATCAAGATCGAAGGCGAGGACGAGGATGCGTGGCAGCCCATCGAACCCATCGGCGGATACCCGTTCGAGCTGCGCGACGGCTGCGGCCCGAACCCTCTGGGCGAGCGCCCAGCGTTCGCGTTTGATTCGGGCGGCGAGTTCATCGTGTCCATACTCGACCTGACCGAATTCCGCGGTCGCACCATACAGTTCCGATTCCGCACTGGATGGGACTGCACATTTTGCGAAGTCGCCGAGGGTTGGTTCATAGACGACGTTCGAGTCTCGACCATCGAGACTTGCGCCACGGAGCTTGCCACGGTTCGATTCTTCAGACCGGCCTTCGCATGCGGAGACGAGGTCGCGGTCCTGCTCGCCGACGCTAATTTTCCGCTCAATTCGACATACGTCCAACTCGAAACCGGCGCCGGCGATTTCGAGCGAGTCGACGTGATTGATATCGATTCTACGGGCCGGTTCTTCGGGTCGATCACGATCAACGCCGAGCCGGCTGCCGTCCTCGCCGAGGATGGGATCCTCCAAGCGTTCGCGCTCGATACGATCCGAATGTCGTTCCTCGATTTCGACGTCGGTGGTGGCGCTTCGCGCCTGGCCGAGGCGACAGCTGCCGTCGATTGTGTAACGCCAGTTTTCGGCGGACTTCGATCCGCGCTCAAGGCAGATAGGCGCGTAACGCTTGCCTGGAACGGAGTGCCCGAGACATCAGAATCTTCTTTCCCGATCGACTATCGCGTCTACCGATCCTTGACGTCGGGGGGACAGGATTTCGCAACCCCGCTTGCCCCATCGCCCGAGGCCCTTGAGATCCTTGAGGACCTGGCGCTGCTCGAAACCGAATTCATCGACCTGGACGTAATCAACGGCGAGACATACTTCTACGTTGTGCGCGCGGCTGACGCAGTCGGCAATGAGGAGGACAACATCGTCGAGCTTTCGGCGCGCCCCATCGGCCCGCTCGATCACTTCGAGGTCAGCGGCGTCGCGACGCGCCAGATAGCGGGGATCGAATTCGGTTTATCGGCCTCGGCGCGCGACCGAGACGAAAATCTGATTGAAGACGATTCATCCTTCGTGCAGCTCATCGCGCTGCGCGGACCGCCGAGCGCGGCGAACGTCAATATTCTGGGCTTCACAGCGTTCTCCGACGCCGTCATTAATTTGTTCCCGGTGCTCAACGCGGTTTTCAGGCACTTCACCGCCTTCGAAGCGTCGTTCACACGAACATTAAATCCCGTCTTGATTCAGGATGAGCTCGCCGGCGTGGATCTGGTGCTGATTGGGCCACAGCCTGAAGCCGCCCCCGGCGAGCTTGCCGAAGCCGCTGAAGCGCTGGGCCCGACGCTCAGGGCTTTCGTCGAGCGTGGTGGCGCGCTGATCGTGTGCTCCTATCTTGGCGCTGAGCACGAGTTTCTCACGCGCGCCAGTCTCATGCAGCTCACCCCGGGGGTCTCGATCGGAAACCAACGGGTCGCGATCGCCACAGAGCACCGCCTGACCAAGGATGTCGGCACGCCTTTTTTCGCCAGCTTCCTGCATACCTACTCGAGCGACGACGCAACCAAGGTCATGGAAATCGAAGAGACTGGAGAGGGCATCGTGTTCGTGCGAGAGGTCGGGCAGGGTCGCGTCGTCATGTTCGGCTCGAACCTGATCTCGCCCTCGCTCCAGCTTGTCAGGCTCATCGCAAACGCGGTCGAATGGGCGCGAGACAGCAGCGACGAGGCGGTCAGTGCCGAGCCGCAAACCCTAAGCTTCACCGACGGCCTCGCGGCGGGCGTTGTCACGATCGCGGCGCCCGCAGACGAACTCCACCTACGCCTCGACGATTTGGACCGTCATCGAGGCCAGAGCAATTCGTTCGCAGTGACGATGCCGGGCAGCGGAACGCGTCTTGAGTTCGGAAGCGAAGTCTATGGCTGCGGCGAGGATCTGAAATTGACGCTCGATGACGCGGCGCTCGCAGGAACGCAAATCCAATGCGTCGAAATTATTGGAGAGAGAGGCGCGGATGGAAAGAGCGGCGATGTCGAGACGCTCTGCCTCGTCGAGAGCCCCGCCGGGTCCGGTGTGTTCGTCGGTGCGCTGCCGACCTCCGGCGAGCCGCTCGCCGCGCAAGACGGAACACTTCAAGCCGCAGGCTCGATCGTTGATATCGAAGCAACGTATTTGGGCATGGCCGCGCCACTCGTCGCACGCACGTCTCTCACTTGCACGCCTCTGGCGACCGGGGTATCGGCCGAAGTTCTTAACTTCCTGCTCGGCGTTACTTTTAGCGCCACCGGCCTGGATTTGAACTCAGATGGCGAGGTCGACATCGCCGATTTGAACATGGCCTCGGATCTCCTCGCGCCGGGCGCGCCTCGACAGCCGATGCCCGCCAGCGACCAGGGAAAAGTTGATATCCGCACGTCGCTGCAATGGCTCGCCGCGGAGCGGAGTGAAAGTTTCGCGATAAAGCTATGGCCAGCGAACCAGAGCGAACCCGAAACCGCCACGTTTGACCTGCTCGGCGCGGCTCGAGTCCAGCCACCCGAGGCGCTTGATTATCTGACGACTTATCAGTGGCGCGCGATCGCGAGGAATTCTTTTGGCTCCACGGCGGGCCCGATCTGGCAATTCACGACAGTCCTCCAACCGCCCGGGCCGGTCGAAAATATCTTTCCAGCCAATGCAGCCCAGGGCGTTTCGCTCACGCCGAGCTTCGACTGGAATGATTCGCCGCGAGCCGTGGATTATGATTTCTATTTATGGAGAACCGATGGTCCCGACCCCGTAGGCCCCTTCGCAGCCGGCCTCGCGCAAAGCGAATACGCGATCACCGAGCCCAAAGACGAGCCGCTTGAGCCCTTGACCACTTACCGCTGGCGATTCGTCGCACGCAACGAGACGGATCTATTTATCGGAACCATCTGGGACTTCACGACGGGCCCGGCGGCGAGCGTCAGGCCCGGAGCACAACCCGGAGCACAACCCGGAGCACAACGATGAGCGAGTATATCCAGGTCCTTACGACGACCGAAAACATGGAGGACGCGCGGAAGATCGCGGACGCTCTTGTTGATAAACGTCTCGCAGCCTGCGTTCAGATCATCGGTCCGATCACAAGCACGTATCGCTGGGAAGGCTCAGTCCAGAGAACCGAAGAATACCTTTGCCAGATCAAGACGCGCCGCGATCGATACGCCGAGCTTGAGGCGGCCCTCGCCAAACTCCACCCATACGACGTGCCCGAGATCATCGCGCTGCCGATCGTTGAAGGCTCGCGCGATTACCTCGCGTGGATCGATGACCAATTCGCCCGATCCGAACCGTAACCCCCGTCCATGAACTAAAGGACGCGTTGCGAATCAGCGGCGGATTGGGTTGCTGCAAGATCGGCGCGGACGCGGTATCCTTCCCGGTTATGGCATGCAGCCTGAGGCACCGAGCCAAGGGTTTGTCCGGTGACTTTATTTCATGGGGGACTTGCGTTATGGCGGATTTGAAGGGGAAGACGATTTTCATCACGGGTGCCAGCCGGGGGATCGGCAAGGCCATCGCGATGCGCGCGGCGCGCGACGGGGCGAACATCACGATCGCGGCCAAGACCGCCGAGCCGCATCCGAAACTACCGGGAACGATCTACACCGCAGCCGAGGAGATCGAGGAAGCCGGAGGCAAAGCCCTGCCGATGATCGTCGATGTTCGGATGGAAGATCAGGTTCAGGCCGCAGTCGACGAGACGGTCAAGACCTTCGGAGGGATCGATATTCTCGTCAATAACGCCAGCGCGATCTCACTGACCGGCACGCTCCATACGGCAATGAAAAAGTACGACCTCATGCACCACGTCAACACGCGCGGCACGTATCTGTGCTCGCAACGGTGCATCCCGCATCTGCTCAAGGCCGAGAATCCCCACATATTGAATCTCTCCCCACCGCTCAATATGGAAGAGCGATGGTTCGCGCCCCATGTCGCCTATACGATGGCGAAATTCGGGATGAGCATGTGTGTGCTCGGCATGGCCGGCGAGTTCCGCGCCCAGGGCATCGCGGTCAACGCCCTGTGGCCGAAGACGACGATCGATACGGCTGCGGTCCGCAACGTCCTGGGCGGAGTCGATATGGCCGTGCGCTCGCGCAAACCGGAGATCATGGCCGACGCCGCGCACTCGATTCTGGTCCGGCCGTGCCGCGAGGCCACGGGCAACTTCTTCATCGACGAGGAAGTGCTGTCCGGAGACGGAGAGACGGACCTGGATCAATACGCCGTCTCGCCCGGCAATGAGCTTATCCCGGATTTCTTCTGTTAGGGTATTCCCGTATTGCAGCCCTCATGTCCCCGCAAGCTCAGCGTCGAATCGACGGCCTACTATTATATCGAACTCGCCGACGGCGGCGCCAAACGCCCGGCGCCTGCCCTTATCGGTATTCACGGCTATGCGCAAACGGGCCCCGAATTCGTCGGCCTCATGCGCAAGATCGCGCCGACTCGATTCGCCGCCGTTGCGCCACAAGGGCTGAACCAGCTTCCCGTGCGCACGTCGGGCCGGGTCGCCTTCCATTGGATGTCGTCCTTTGAGAAGGCGGATTCCATCGAGAGAAACGGGCTCTTCCTCAAACTGATGATCGAGAGCCTCGCCAAGGATGGAACTATCGATCCGACCCGCGTTTACCTGCTCGGGTTTTCCCAGGGGGCGAGCGTTGCGTTTCGTTTCGCGCAGCGCCATCCCGAGCTCGTCAGAGGCGTCATCTCGGCCTGCTCGGATTTGCCGCCAGACGTCGCTGCCGATCTCTCGCCCTTCGATTCGATACCCGCGCTCATCATCTACAGCAATTCCGATCCGATCGTCCCAGGCAAGGTTTCTGAAATTGCGTACTCGCAACTTCGCGAAGCGGGGGTTGCGGTCGAGGCCCTCACGTTCGCCGAGGGGCACAAAATCCCCAGCTCGATCCATTCCGATATCCGTGACTGGATGGAACGGATCGAATCGCGGGGATAGTCTGGCGGGGCTGAATCTCAGAATCTAACGGACTTGCATTTCCGCCTGCTCGTCGAGCATATCTGGCATGTGGATATAATTCGTGAGCGCGTCGGCCATCGTCGGAGAAATCTTTTCAATCAATCGCCCGATGGCCTCGCATCGGCGCGGCTCCAGGCGGGCCATCGAAACGACCTTCGCCACGGCGGGTGTCTCTTCAAATCGGCCATCGCCGTAACCGCTAAGGAAATCGATCGCCATGCGTTCGTTGGGATCGATCAACAACGGATTGGCGACCCCGGCCGCGACGAGCGCCTCTTCCCAGAGCTGCCTTGCATATCCGAAGTGCGTGCAAACCAAGCCCACGATGACGGTCGAACCGCGCCATTCGATCTGATCCAGCGCCTCGCGGACAAAGCCTTCGATCAGTTGCCGGGTCTCATCGCCTGCCGGATCGTTTTCGATAGCGACGGCGAGACCGGGACAGGCGCATGAGGCGATCGCCCCGGCGCGGAAATTGCGTTTGATCAGGGCCTCACGATTCGTCCCGGATTCGATCGTTGATGAAGTCCCGAACAGAAGAATCGACGCGCGCTCGCCTTGGTCGACTCGATCGATCGCCTCGCCGAGCATCGCCACGCCGGGCTCGATGATTCCGATGACCCGAACACCCTCGCGGCTCGCAAAGCTCACTTCGGGCCGAAGCACCGAAAGCGTATTGCAAGCGACAAGTATGGCGTCAGGTTCGAATCGCGCGTCCGCGGCTTTCAATACTCGATTGAACCAGACGGCCCTCTCGCCGGGCGAACCCAAGTTATGATATCCACCGGTCTCCGGGACCAGGGCATTTAGGAATATGATCTCCGCGCGGCGAAACTGCTTTTCCGCCTCGATGCGCGCCGTGATCATCGCCGCAACGGACAACCCGCCCAACCCTGAATCGGTGACGATGATTTTTATTTCGCTGATGATGCACCCTCCGGTCTTCTTCCCGGCCCATCCCCGGGCCCATTCATTCCGATGTGAAGCACGTAGAGAAAACCCAACACCGTGGCTTCGACCGCAGTCAACCACAGACGCGAGATCAGAGCCAGCAGCACGGCAAGCCCGGCGGGGAAGATCGCGCCAAGCAGAACGGCAAAAACTCCCTCACGCACACCCAACCCGCCGGGGGCAAATATCGCAATCATTCCCGAGACCGATGAGATAACGAACGCCGCCGCGACGAAGGGGACATTCGCAGAGGCCAGAGGAGCGACCGCATGCACCAGGAAGCAGGCCCCCAGGCCCATGAACATCCAGTCGGCGGCAAGCAAGAGCGTGAAGATCAAACACTGAGTGAAGCTGACTGGAAGCTTGACGCTCTCGCGGCCGAGCAACCGCGCGCCGAGGTTGACCAGAGCCTGGAGCGGCCGGGGATGGATGAATGGCAAACAGATCGCCGACATGGCGATCGCAGGGACGCGAAAACGCTCCAGCTCCTCCAACGGCATGATCAGGCACGCGACGAAGATAATCAACGCCGCCGAAACGAGCGTCGCGACGGCATCCAGAACGAAGCACGCCGAAACCACCAGGCCCGAGATCGGCTCGTCGCGATACCAATATACGCGGCCCGCATAAAGCGCGATCTTGCCTGGGATATATTTGCCCAGGGTCACGCTCGCCAGCCACGCCGTCACGTCGAACCGGAGCGATGTGCCGGCATGATTCCACCGCATGAGCAGATGCCAGATTGCCCCGCGCCCCAGCAGATAGAGCGCGTAGAAAACGATCGCCATCGTGAGCGGCACGAGGCGAAGCTCGAATTCGTGTGTTCGCAGTTCGGCGAGATTGCGGAACAACACGACGCCAATCGCGGCGATCAGCCCGAGCGCAAAGACCCAGCGAAGGATCTTCGGAACGGGCGAGGAGAATTTTGTCACCGGTGGCTGCGTCATGATCTGGATACAAGAGGGGTCTTGGTCGGTAACATCATTAGTCTATGGCAGGGTCAATTTGCGAAACAGAACGGGGGTCGTCAAATTCCGGGGCTGTCAGAAAGAAGCCTGCGCAAAAGTCGTAGTCCCCGGCGCACGGGCCCTGTAAGATGATGGGGAGCATTCGGAGTCTTTCAAGTCATTTACCGGCGTTAATGGACGACAGTGGATAAACGACGTTCACATTTTGGCAACTTCCGAGATCCCGCCGGCCTGCTGACGAGGATGATCCGCTCGGGCGACCGTGCGGCGAGATCGGCCTTGCTCCGGGCCTTGGTGTCATATGCCGCCGTGCCGCTGGATCTGTGCCTTCAATTCGGCGAGCGCCGTCGCCTGCGCGATGCGGCCCCCTCGCCTCCGGCGGCATCGGCCATGCCCATCATCCTCATCATCGGTCCTCCGCGCAGCGGGACGACGCTTGTCTATCAGACGCTCGGCGTTCACCTGCCGGTCTTTTACTTTTCCAATATGACCGAGATGTTCCCGCGCTCGCCGATCTCGGCGCTTAACCTTTTCGGCTCCGCCCGTCGCAAATCGGCCGGCAGATATCAAAGTTACTACGGCAACACGGCCGGGCTGTTTGCACCCAACGACGCCTTCCACGTCTGGAATCGATTTCTGGGCAAAGATCGATATCACGGACCATCGGAATTGAGCAAAGACGTACGCCGTGAGATGCAGCGTTTCTTTGACGCTGCATCGCAAGCCGCCGGGCGGCCTCTGCTGAACAAGAATAATCGAAACACCGACTGCGCTGCGCTGCTTGCAGATGCGCTGCCGAGCGCCCGGTTCGTCGTTCTCCATCGCGATCCCGCATACATCATTCAATCTCTGCTCAAAGCCCGCACGGCGATCCAGGGCAACGCGTCATATGGCTGGGGATTGCGCAGTCGAGATTCGCGCGAAGAAGGTGGGGATGCGGACGCCATCGCGGCTGTATGCGAGCAGGTCCGTGAGATCGATGTCGATCTTCGCGAGCAGCTCGGCCGGATCGACTCCGAACGAATCATCCACGTTGAATACGAGGCCTTTTGCGCCGACCCGGCGAAGGCAACGGCCCAAATCGGCAAACAGTTTCTCGGCGCAGAGATCGACGAGGCCGCGTTGCGCGCCAAAATCGGCAGCTTCGAATCGACAAATCGGATGACAGTCTCTCCCGACCAATTCGATCGCATACAACATTTCGTGGAAAAGAACTTCAACCTGAACGCCTCGGCCTCGGCGTAATGGGAGTGATATCGGTCAGGTTTTGCCCGCGCATCGATTCAGGTCCGCGCGTGGGAGACAGTAGGATCGCAAGCGCCGTCACGGCCGAACTTTACGATCGGTAAATTTTTATAATTACGTAATTTGATTGCTGAGGCAGCGCCGCTTTGGAGCGGTCTCAATTCAAGTTGATCCGCCTGTAATTCTGGCTTATATAAGCGTACATAAGCGGGTAGAAACGCGGGATCCCGGTGGCGTCCCGCACCCGGGATTCCGGTGTTCCGGTGCTATCGATGCGTCCCGCGCCAATCATTCATCCTCAACTCAAAACCCCATCGAATTCTTCGGGACGACTGGTCGCAGCCGGGATCGCCTGCGCCTTGGCCTATTGGCTCGTCGATGCCATAGCCGATCACTTGCTCTTTGATGAGGGCCCGTTCCTGATGTGCCTTCTTCATCCTGAACCCGATATCCTATGGATGCGGCTCAGCTTCGCCGTCGCAATTATCGGCTTCTCGATTTGGGCAGAATACATTATTCACGACCGGAACGTCCGGAGTGATGAATCAATGAAGCGGGCCGCAGAACTGAATCATCTATACAAAACATCTCAAGTCGGCCTTTGCCTTATGGATCGGGAATTTCGCTACCTGCGCATCAACCAAAAGCTGGCCGAAATCAACGGGTTCACGATCGAGGAGCACCTTGGACGAACCGTACGTGAAATGGTTCCGGATATCGGGGAGTCGCTGGAACGCAGATTTCAGCGCATTTTGGAAACCGGCGAGCCGGCTATCGGCGGCCCCGAAGATAGGTTTGTGACAGGAGTAGGAAAGACCAGACGACACTTGGTGGCGGACTACTATCCGCTCAAGACGGACGACGGCGGTGTCTGGGCGATCAACGCCATCATCCGCGATGTCACCGAACACAAGCTGGCAGAGCAAGCCCTCCTCGAGAGCGAGGGCCGCTTTCAGAAGGCGGTCGAGGAGGCCCCTTTCCCGGTCATGATTCATGCCGAAGATGGAACGGTTGTCATGACGAATCACGTATGGACGGAGTTGACGGGATACGAAGCCGAAGAGATGCCGACCATCAGCGCTTGGACCGAGCTCGCATACAACGAGAAAACGGGCGACGTTCTGGCAAGAATCGACAAGCTGTATGAGATCGGCGGACGAGTCCGCGAAGGCGAATATGAGCCGGTGACCAAAAGCGGCGAACGGCTTGTCTGGGATTTCAGTTCCACGCCTCTCGGACTGTCTTCGGAGGGCAAACGCCTGGTTCTTAGCATTGCTATGGATGTCACCGAACGCAAACGCGCGGAGCTGGCAATCCAACTGGCCAACGAAGAACTCGAAGAACGCGTTGACGAGCGGACTGGGGAACTTTTTGCGGCAAACGAGCGCCTGATCGAGGAGATCAGAGAGCGCGAGGCGACGCACGAAGCACTCGTAGCGAGCGAGGCAACGATGAAGGCGGTTGTTGGCGGCGCCGCCGAAGGCGTCATCACCATCAACGAGGACGGAATTGTTGAGTCCTTTAACGCGGCCGCCTCCTCTATCTTCGACTATGCGGAGAAAGAAGTTATCGGCCAGAATATCAATATTCTCATGCCGGAGGCGTTCCGCATCGCCCATGACGAACACCTCAAGCGATACCTTGAGACGGACGAGAAGCACGTGCTCTGCTCAACGCGAGAGGTTGAGGGGAGGCATTCGGATGGCACGACGTTCCCGATAGATATATCGGTAAGCGAAGTCGAACTTCCGAACCGGCGGATTTTCATGGGCATAATGCGAGATGCGACCGAAAGGAAGACGGCCGAAGCCGAACGCATGAGGCTTGAGATGCAAGTCCAGCACGGCCAGAAGCTTGAAAGCCTCGGGGTCATGGCCGGCGGCATCGCACACGATTTCAATAATCTCCTCACCGGCGTCATCGGAAACGCCGATCTGGCGGCTCAGAACCTGCCCGAAGGATCGCCGGTGCTCGATCGGCTGCATGATATTGAGATGGCGGCCCGGAGCATGGCTGAGCTTTCCCAGCAGATGCTCGCGTTCTCTGGCAAGGGCCAATTTGTTGTCGCGTCGATCAATCTGTCGCAATTGGTTGAGGAAATGTCTGTTCTGCTCGGAAGCGCCGTTTCCAAGAAGATTGTCTTCACCAAAGAACTCGACCCGATGGTTCCAATCATCGAAGCCGACCCCTCGCAGATCAAACAGGTGGTGATGAATCTGATCACCAATGCGTCCGAGGCCCTCGGCGAGGAAGCCGGAACCATCACCCTGAAGACCAGCCGGACGATTCTGTGCGAAGCCTCACCGCAGGGCGATTATATCGATCACATACTGGGCGAAGGCGAATACGCTCGCCTGGAGGTATCGGACACGGGCTGCGGAATGGACGAGGAAACCCGGGAGAAGATATTCGATCCCTTTTTCAGCACAAAATTCACCGGCCGGGGACTCGGGCTGGCAGCCGTCCTGGGAATCGTGCAAGGCCACCGGGGCGCGCTCTCGATCGAGAGTAATCTCGGCCAAGGCACGACCTTCACTGTGCTGCTCCCGGCGTCAGCGCGGCCGCCCGCACAAGCGGATCGCCCCGAGGCGGCGACCTCGAAAGAGAACCTGATTGGCCGCGGGCGGACAATTCTTGTCGCCGATGACGAACCCATGGTTCTCAGTTTTGCCTGCCGTATTTTGGAGCTCTCGGGCTTCAACTTCCTGACTGCGGTTAACGGACGAGAGGCGGTCGAAATCTTTGAAAGTAGATCGAGTCGAATCAGCTTGGTTCTGCTCGATCTGACAATGCCGGTCCTCGACGGCTGGGAAGCCTTGGCCGAAATCCGCCAGATTCAGGCCGATGTCCCCATTATTCTCTCCAGCGGATACTCCGAAGAGCAGGTGGCAGAGAACATGTCATCCATCGAGATGACGCGATTCGTCCAGAAACCTTATCTACCTTCGCAATTGCTTGAGAAGATTGGCGCTCTGATCGAACCCGAGTGAATCGCCATCGCGAGTATGGGGCCGGAGTGTCCTGATTCAGTCAGCCTCTGGCGCGCCATACATCGTCACGACCGCCGCGCCGCCCAGGCCCAGGTTGTGCTGGAGCGCGACCTTCGCGCCGGCGACCTGGCGTTTCTCGGCCTGACCGCGCAGTTGCCAAGTTAGCTCGGAACACTGGGCAAGACCCGTCGCGCCGAGCGGGTGGCCTTTGGAGATCAGACCGCCCGAAGGATTAACGACCCATTTGCCGCCGTACGTCATCGCTTCGGCGTCGATCAGCTCACCGGCCTTGCCTTCTTCGCACAGGCCGAGCGCTTCATAAGTGATCAGCTCGTTGGCCGAGAAGCAGTCGTGCAACTCGATGACCTGAACGTCTTCGGGGCCCTTGCCGGACTGCTCGTAGACGGCCTCGGCCGCTTTCTTCGTCATGTCGTAGCCGACCATTTTGATGCAGCTTTTTTCTTCGAATGTGCTGGCGAAGTCGGTCGTCATCGCCTGGCCGAGAATCTGGACGGCCTGCGCTTCGAGCCCGTGCTTCTTGACAAAATCTTCGCTGGCCAGAATCGCGCATCCGGCGCCGTCTGACGTCGGGCAGCACTGAAGCTTGGTCAGCGGCTCGTAAACCATCCTGGCCTGTTCGATCTCTTCGAGAGTGTATTCATCGCGGAACTGGCTGTATGGGTTGTTGACCGAGTGCTTGTGATTCTTCCAGCCGATCTTGGCGAAGTGCTTGAGCTTCGTGCCGTATTTTTCCATGTGCTCGCGCCCGGCGTTGCCGAACATCTGCGGCGCGGGCGGCGCGGGAGCGAACCCCCGCAGATCGATCATCACCTGAGCGTGCTTGTCGATCGGGTTGGTTCGGTCCGTGTATTTCGTGCCGAGCGAGCCCTTCTCCATCTTCTCGAAACCAAGCGCCATCGCGCAATCGACTGCGCCCCCGGCGATCGCCTGGCGCGCGAGAAAAAGCGCGGTCGAGCCCGTCGAGCAGTTGTTATTCACGTTCGTGATGGGGATGCCGGTCAAGCCGATCTCGTAGACCGCGCGCTGGCCGCAGGTCGAATCGCCGTAGCAATAGCCGACGTATGCCTGCCCGATTTCTTCGTAAGGAACGCCGGCGTCTTCCAGAGCCTTGGCGCCGGCCTCTTTGCCCATCTGCGGGTAATCCCAGCTCTTTGAACCGGGTTTCTCAAACTTCGTCATGCCGACGCCGATGACGTATACTTTGCGACTCATGGAAAGTGCTCCTGTTCTTTGGGCATTGGCTCGCCTGCCCGGCATTATAAGATGCTCATCATATAATAGCAGGGTCGGGCGGTGGATGGCGAGGAAGAACGTGATTGAGGCCGGGCGCCATGATCCCCCTCCGTTATGAACGCCGCGGAAACGTAATCAAGGTTACCGAAGCGAATTAACGGGCGTGGCCCTTCGCGTGGGCAGCTGAGGCTGCCAGCCAATTAAAACGTGTTGATCCAACGCGTCCGCGCGCTAACAATTCCGCAGGGTGGTTGACTTTACCGGGGCGCTGCGATTCGCCACTATGAATGCTTACACCCTTGATGGCGGGAGATCACACGCTGCCGAATGCTCCAGGCCCGTCGGGTGGATTCAGACGCCTCGGGCGAATACTTTCCCTCTTGAATTCGACTGAATCATGCCCGACACAACGCCAGACGCCACGCCCGATTCAACACCCGAGGTAGAACCCGACCTCTTGGTACGGGTCATGGAAGACAAGCTGTCTGTCCAGCTTACCTGCACGTGGCCCGATTCGGATCTGGAAGGCCTTCTCGCCGCAATCGATAAGGAATTTGAGAGGCAGCAAGTCCGTCTTGTCCCCTCGGCCAAAGAGTTGAGGGAACGTCTACCGGAACCGAGCGATGGCTTGTATCAAAGTCAGGACCTCCCGATAGTGGAAGGCCGCAGGTCAACCCAATCTGTCGACGGTAAGTTCGAATGGGCGCAGGAATTTTTCACCACCGAGTTCGCGCAAAGCAAGTCAGGGACGATCGATTATCGGAACAGACAGGAACGCGTAAACCTTAAGGCGGATCAATTGATCGCGCGATTGATTCCCGGCGTGGATGGCGAGGCGGGCATGGATGTCTTTGGGCGGGAGCTCAAAGTGGCCCGAGCTCGTGCCCCTGAGTTCAAGCCCGGGAGCAATATTCGCGTGGAAGAATCCGAGGATGGCGTTGGCCGGGTTTACTCGACCGTGGTCGGACGCCTGCGATTCGAGGGGATCCTCGCTTCGGTTGACGAAGTGTATCGGACCCCCGGCGACGTCAATTTGGAAACCGGCAATATCGTTCATCCCGGCGATGTTCACATCCCGGGTGACATACTCGCAGGGGCAGACGTCAGCGCGGGCGGCGACCTCGAAGTCCGCGGGAGC
This sequence comes from Candidatus Sumerlaeota bacterium, assembly GCA_021772735.1. GTDB lineage: Bacteria > Sumerlaeota > Sumerlaeia > MVZB01 > JAJFLK01 > JAJFLK01. The sequence goes on from JAJFLK010000272.1 coordinate 18,128, forward strand.
ATCGAAGCGTCGAACATCACCTCCGGCGGCGACCTGAAGGTCCACGGGGGCATCACGAGCTCGGAGAGTCACAAAGTCGTCGTTGCGGGCCGGGTCGACGCGCTCTTTATCGAAAACGCCGAGATCGTGGCGGGAGGCGACATCGTGGTCCGAGGTGAAGTCCTCAATTCGACGATAAAGACCACGGGGTCGGTCGTCATGCCCGGTGGGCGGATTCTTCATTCAAAGGTGATCGCGATGCGCGGCATCGAAGTGGGGCAGGTCGGAAGTATGGGCAGCATGCCGGTCCTGCTCGTCGCGGCAGAGGATCATCGCAACAGCGACGAGTTGGACACGAAGATGTACGAATTGAACTCGGTCAAGGAGAGGCTGGCGAAACTGCACGAGCAATTCGATCACCTGATTGAAGACACGGATTCGCTTCCGCCCGCCCGAGCCGAGACGCTGAAGATCGGCCTGGCCCGAATCGAACAGCGGGACAAAGAGGCGGCGAAGCTCGAAGCTGCGATCGAGGAACTTGTCGGCGGCGCCGATGGCTCGGCCGCAATTATCGTCCGCAACCAGGCCTTCTCAGAGGTAACCCTTCGAATCAAGCGCGTTGAAAAATTTATGATCGATGGTAAAAAGGGCCCCTTCCAGGCGGTCCTCGGCGAAGAGGGTATCGAATTCGAATCGGCTTGATGGGGGCGCGGCGAAGATGGGGTCGCTGATTACGGTGGGCTCGGTGGCCGTGCCGGGCTATTTAGTATACTGTCGGCGAAATTCGAAATCTACTGCGAATTCGCGACATCCTTATCATGGATGTCCCCGAATTCAATGGATGAGGGG
>JAJFLK010000273.1 GCA_021772735.1 Candidatus Sumerlaeota bacterium
GCGTGCGTCGCCCGGCCTCGCGCCGCCGGTTCGAGCCGCCCTCCAGCGTCGGTCTGAATGAACGCCGGCCGGCGACTGGTGAGATCACCGCTCGCCGCGCCGCGCCCCCCGGCGATAATCTCCGCCTCGAAGAACGTCTCGAATTCATTGCGATCTCCATCGAGCGGACCGGGCGCCCGGCGGCGCCCGCGTCCGGGTTCATCTCCAGTTCCAGATCTGGCGGCTCGCCGCGCGATCCCGCTCGCGGTCTCCTTCAATGGCGCTGTGCTCAGCCCCGGACGCCGGTCCGATGGCAGAATCATCGGTGCGAAATCGATCGCCGCCCGTCCGTGTGAATTGGCGGAGCCCGCCTGCGCCCTTTCGGCGTCCGGAATGCGGCCTTCACGCGTTTCATTGCCGAGGACTTCGTCGAATTCTTGGCGCGCTCCGCTCCACAACTCGCGCCGACCCTCCTCGCTCTGGCTCGCGAACTCGGCCAACGCATCGCGGAGCCGGGGCAGCTCGACCTTGCGCGGCCCGAGCGGGACCGATGTATGGGCCTCGATGCCGAGCCAATCCGGAGCGCTCTCGTCCACGATATGGTTCAGCACCGGCCCGAGCAGGTCGATCGGCGCGGCCGCGCGCATGCGCCAATACGCCGGGGCGCATCCGGCCCGCGCGTGCGCGGAGGCTTCCCACATCTCATCGAGTTCCTCGGTCTTAGCTGTGCCGACGAGGATGAGTTTCTCGCGGGCGCGCGTCATCGCGACGTAGAGCAGGCGAAATTCCTCGGCCCGTTGTGCTCGTCGATCCCGATCGCGCAGGGCCGTGAATCCCGGCGGAACCAGGCGCACCCGTTTGGCCGGATCGACGGCGATCGAAGCCATCGCGTTGTCTTTTGCGAACTGAATCTCTGCGGGTCGGCCGCGACCCTCAAAGCGAGCGTCGAGCCGCGCGAGAAAGACGATCGGGAATTCAAGACCCTTGCTCGAATGCATCGTCAGCAGATGCACCGCGCCGGGATCTTCGGGCCCGGAGGCCTCGCTCAAGCGCCGCGCGGATCGATGATCGAGCGAAGCAAGAAAATCTGTCATGCCCGAAGCGCTGCCGGTGCGGTCGCCGAATGCCCGCATGTGCAGTCGCAGCCGGTTCAGCTCATCCCGCAGCTCGCCGGCGCGCGCGCGTCCGGCAAGATGCGCCTCGAAGTCCGTGCTCGCCAGGATCGAATCCAGCGTTTGCTCCGGAGTCGTCCGCGCGGCCAGATCGCGCCAGCGGTCCAGCGTGCCGAGAAATCGTCCGAGCTTCTCGGCCAGCGCTGGCTCCAGTGATTCGGCATTCGGTTCGGAATCCTGTTTGCCCTGGCGAGCATCCGCACGGCTTTCGCTTGATTCACTTCCCGGCCATCTCCCCCCAGCTTTCCAAACCGCCTCGTGAAAAGCATTCCGACGCTGCTCGGTCCGTAACGCGAGCAGTTCATCGTCGCTGAACTCGAACATCGGCGAGCGCATGACGGTCGCCAGCGCGATGTCGTTCAGTGGATTGTCCGCCAGGCGCAGCGCCGCAATCACATCGCTCAGCTCCGGCGCAGCATCTTCGGGATCGGCAGCGGCGGCCTGAACGCGAAGTCTCCGGGCGGCAAACGTCGTGATCCACATATCCAGATCGGTGCTCAGCCCCCGGACGAGGATCGCGCAATCCGCCGGCCGCGCCCTGCGAAATGTCCCGGGTTCACCACCATCCGGAATAAGCAGCCCCGTCTCGGGGTCTGTCAGCGCCTCGATGCGCGCGGCGATGAAAATCGCTTCGCGCTCGGTCCGCGCAAGCCTCAGTTCACTATTGCCCACGTTCCCCGAGGTGGCTGCGTGATCGCCCGATTCTTTGTCCGCCTCTGCGTCACCCGTTTTCGCATCCTTGTCGATCCAATGAGCCTCGATGCGGGATCGCCGGTTTTCCTCGTTCGGCAGGGGCATCGAGCTCAAATCGTGTTCGGGACGCTCGGGGCGCAGGCGCGCTTCGTCGTCATATTCCATCTCGCCGACTTCGCGGTCCATCAGGCGCTCGAAGATCGCGTTGATGCCGTGCAGGATCCCCGGCAGGCTTCTAAAATTGGAGAGCAGTCCGATCCGGCGGCTGGGCTCCGGAGCATCGGCCCGGGTCGTGCTGGATTCAAGCCGCGAGCGGAAAAGCAACGGATCCGCCCGGCGGAAACGATAAATGCTCTGCTTTAGATCGCCGACGGCGAACAGGTTGCGCGCGACCAAGGGGTAAGGCTGGTCGGCGTGCGAGAGACGACGGATAAGCGCATCCTGAAGAGGCGAGATATCCTGATACTCATCGACGAGCACGTGCGTAAAAAAGTCCTGATACTCGTCGGCGATATCGGAGCAGCCCGATCCGGCAGGCTCCACAAGCAGCCGCAACGCCGCGCGCGACATATCGGCGAATCCCAGAACGCCGCGCGCCCGTTTGGCCTTGGCGACCCGGACCTCGATGTGCTCGGCGAGGTTGAGCAATGCGAGAGACTGGGCGGCCGCCATGCGCGTGGCCTCGGCCCA
>JAJFLK010000274.1 GCA_021772735.1 Candidatus Sumerlaeota bacterium
CCCCAGCGGCGTCCGGATCGAATTCCATCAATACACGGATAAAAGCTTCCAGATCACGGGCGAGGATTGCATGGTGGAGTGAAGTACCCACCGAAGTCGTGTTTGCGGCATCAATTCGCAGTCGTCTAGGGTGCCTTGCCCGGCGATTCCACCGCTTTCAAAAACTCCCGGGCGATCTCCGTCCCCTTGCCAGCAAAATCGTGAAAGGCATCGGCCCGCGTATTGATATTGATCGCCATGACGAGCTCAAATTCGGGATAGATCACCAGCCAGCTCATCGATCCCTTTGAAACTCCGCCGTGGTGGACCGCGCGTGTCGGCCGGTCTTCGCCGAACGTGTGATCCTCCGGCGACGAGCGCCACCCGATGGCGTAGCTCTGCTCGTTCACTTCCCCGTTGTTCAGCTCCTGCGGCGTCCAGAATGCCTCGACGGTCTTGGGGTCGATAAACTCCGCGTCAAAATAACTCGATCCCAATCGAACCAGATTCGATGACGTCGAAACCAATCCCCCGCTCGCCCACTTCAGACTCAGGTTCACATCCTTCCAACGCTGAACTTCCCGTCCGGCGTGCTCATTGCGCCTCATCTCGTAGAAGGTCGCCCGGTTTCCCACCGCACGATCCTGATAATCCGCATGCGTGCTCTCCATACCCAGAGGATCGAAGACCCGATCGCGCATCAGATCCAGGTAAGGCTCTCCGCCCGCGGCCTGCATCACGACGCTCATCAAATTGACATCGAACGAGGAGTAATGAAAACCCTCGCCGGGCTCGAACAGGAGCTTGGAACCATCGAAAACGTCCAGTGCGTCGATGACATCGTCGTATTGCCGGTTCAGGCGAATCGTCCGAATACCCCCGGCTAGATCGGTGTTCTCTTCGTAGCCCGGCAGACCGGCAGTATGGGACGCAAGCTGACGGCATGTGAAGTGTGCCCACTTCTCATTGGGCGGATCGGGCAGATATGTGCTGATCGGCTCGTCGATATCGATGATCCCTGCATCCACAAGCCGGGCCAGCCCAGTTGCAGTCACCGCCTTTGACGTGCTTCCGATACGAAACTTCGTCCCGATCGTCGCAGGCAGTTCGTCGCCCATATCGGCATACCCGACGACGCCCGCCCAGACCAGGTCCCCGCCGACGGCCACTGCGGCCGACATCGCCGGCGCCCCGATCTCCAGCCGGGCCTCGCCCAGGTGTTCAAGCGCGCGCGTCCCCGCCTCGGCGAATCGCTCGTCATAGATCTGCTGCTCTGCGGGTGCTCCGGCCGTGATGGGATACCAGGGCCCCACGCCCGTCGAACCGCAGCTGCAACTGCAACACAACGCTGCCGCCACGACGACGATCAAGCTCTTCTTGTGCATCGGCATGTCACCTTCGCTCACCTTGCATGCGCAGCGCGCGAGATTGCCCACGGTCTCAATTGTGGAGGGGTTGAGTCTATTGTCGCCGGAGAATGTGAGTCAAGCACCGAGGGCGAGCGGGCCAATCGTCTTCCACAAACCGGACGCTCTGGACCCGGCGATCACAGTGGGCACCTCACGACGAATCGGTCTGTCGCGTGGCCGGGAGCTGCCGTATCGTTTTTTCGCCCAAGGCAACCCATGCGTCAGCGGCCCACGTTCGATGAATGAAGCGGAGCAAGATGTCCGGGCGCGTTAGACGGGCCTGGCCACGTTCTGAATTAAGATCTAGTGCAGCATGCGCTCTCCGAAACTGCGAATCTCCAGCATGGAGACCATGGTTGACATTGGTAAACTTTTGGGTATACATTTCATGGATTAGTAGTTCTCCGTATCGAAGCTCACGCTCGAAGGTGCGATATGACCAGCAACGAATCATCAAAAGAGCTAGACGTTTTCCAACAAATTGTATCCGGCCTTTCCTCGCTGGCCGAAGACAATCGAGTTAGAGTGTTGGAATCGGCGATCACTTTCTTGAAAATTGATATCGGCCACCGCCCATTTCAATCGTCGCGCCAAGCCGGAATACAGATCACAGAGGTCGATCCCTTGCCTTCCCCCCACCATGCGACCGGGGCCGGCCCAACACCGAAGGAATTTCTGATAGAAAAAGAACCGCGAACCGATATCGAAAGAGTGGCCTGCTTAGCCTATTTTCTCACTCATTACAGGAATGCCCCTCACTTCAAAACGCTCGACATTAGCAAGCTCAATACTGAAGCGGCGCAACAGAAATTTACTAATGCTGCCCAAACGGTAAAAAACACATGCACGAAGGGATTCATCGTGCAGGTGGCAAGAGGGAAGAAACAAATCAGCGCCGTGGGCGAACAGTTCGTGCGTGCGCTGCCAGACAGAGAAACCGCACAGCTAGCCCTCCGAACGGTCAGAAAGCGCAGGGCTCGAAAGTCTTCGGGGCAGAGCAAGAGTACGCCAAAGTAAGATAGGAAGTCGTAGAATAATGGCTCCTGCCGTTCGTTTAGCGATATTCAATCATAAGGGCGGTGTGGGCAAAACAACACTGACGGTCAATCTTGCATTCGCATTGTCAGAACTCGGCAAGAATGTATTGCTGATCGACTCTGATCCTCAATGTAATATAACGACATATTTGATCGAAGATGCGGTAGTCGACGATCTTATGGAGGCATCGGACGGCCCGGACGGCAAAACGATCTGGTCTGCGGTCAAACCGCTGGTAGATGGCGATGGCGGGTGGAGGAAGATTGAGGCTCACGAACCCAGCGGTCTGTATCTCCTACCAGGAGATATACGCCTAACGGAATTCGAGAGGGAACTGAATGATTTTTGGGCAAACTGTTACCAGCGGAGACCTCGCGGGTTCAAAGGGACGACGGCGCTTAGCTCTATCGTTACCTACTACGCCTCCAAGCATAATATTGACTTCGTATTTTACGACGCCGGACCCAACATTGGCCCTTTGAATCGAGTGATTCTCCTTGATTGTGATTACTTCATTGTACCTGGCGCCTGCGACCTCTTCTCTATCAACGCGCTCAAGACTCTCGGAAAATCATTAAGCGAATGGATACATCTTTGGGACACGTTAAGAGACCTGGCGCCTGATGGAGCGCCGGTGCTTAAGGGACGGCCCAAGTTTATTGGGTATGTTCCTCAAGGATTCCGGGTTTACGGACAGGGCATGGCTAAATGGCCTGCTGAATACCACAATAGATTTCGCAAAGAGCTCAATCGGCAAGTATTGACGCCTCTAAAAAAAATTTCCGGCGACCTGGTGGCAGTAGAAGGAAGCAAGGCCAAACTTGGCGAAGTTAAAGACTTTGCTCACTTGGTTCAAAAGTCACAGGAGCAGGGCTGCCCGCTGTGGGGAGTTGAAGGCGGTCCCGGCTACCAAATCGAAGAGGCGCAGAAGGCTTTCCGAGCGATGGCTGAAGAGCTGATTCGTCGAATAAAGTAAAACGCGATGGCCAAGAAATCGGGAAAGAACATCAGCAAGCCGAGAATGCGTGCGCTTAATGCTGCCGTTTCATACTACGAGACCCTTCGCATGGATTTTGATCGTCTTGGTAGGAAGTTGCTTATGGATCTCACCGAGGACGAAAAATTGAGGGAGTTGGTGCACTCATCGAAGTACAGGACCAAAGATCCTGAGCATCTGCTAGCCAAGCTGAATCGGAAAGAAAGAGAACGCATCGAGGGTGCCGATCGGGAGAAGATAACGGAAGGGAATTTACTAAGTGAAGTGCATGACTTGGCCGGGGTCAGACTCTTGCATCTTCACACGAGCCAAATGGCGGAGATCCATCCTGCGATCAAAGCCGTGGCAAAAAGAGAGAACTATGAACTGGCAGAGGAGCCAGTCGTTTTCATTTGGGATACAGAGAGCGAAGAATTCTTCAGGAGAGTTGGAATCACCGCGAGGACTCGGCCGGAGATGTATACGAGCGTGCATTATGTCTTGGCGCCGCCAAACCGCCCGGAGATGCGAATCGAATTGCAGGTTCGCACGCTGATGGAGGAGGTGTGGGGCGAAGTCTCTCATACCATCGATTATCCAGAACCGACGACCAGTCTAGCGTGCAATGAGCAATTGAAAGTCTTAGCGCGAATCGCCTCCGGATGCACCCGCCTCGTTGATTCAATTTTCAGATCTGATGCAGAGCATAAGAATATGCAAGTAACGGCTCGACCCGATGAAAATCCGGGGAATTAGGACATCGTTCTAATTTCGCGGAAGGAAGCCACGCGTTTCGCCCACTGGACGGATGGTCAGGTCCCTCCCCCTTCCCTCTTGCGCCATCCGCCCCCCGTCCTGTAGCGTGATGGGCGGCGAAAGCGATGACAGGTCGGCCCGGGGAGCGTCTTAGGGCGGCACCCGACAGCACGGGCGCCACCCACAGCACCCGCATCCTCTTAAGCAAAGGCGATGCGGGTCAGGCCGCCGAACTCCGGCCAACCGTCATTGGATGATGCCGATAATTTAATGAATTACCGAGAGTGAGGGGCAAACATGGTTGCGGTGCATACGAACAAGAACGAAGCGGTCGTCGTGGCGAGCTCGCGCACGGCGTTGGCGAAATCCTTCAGGGGGTCGTTCAACATGACCCGCCCGGACGACATGGCGGCGCACGCGCTGGCCGATGTCTTGAAAAAAGTCCCCGAGCTCTCGCCCGACGAGGTCGAGGATGTCTTCATGGGATGCGGCATGCCCGAAGGCAGTCAGGGCATGAACGTCGCCCGGGTCGCCGCGGTGCGCGCCGGGCTGCCTGTCTCGACAGCCGGAGCGACGGTGAACCGGTTCTGCTCCTCGGGCCTCCAGACGGTCGCGATGGCCAGCCACGAGATCATCACCGAAGGCGCGACGGCCGCGATCGGCGGAGGCGTCGAGACCATCACGGGCATCAAGCCTCAGCCGGACCCCAACCCCTGGGTGCTCCAGAACAAGCCGGGCATCTACATGGTCATGGGCCAGACGGCCGAGGTCGTTGCCAAGCGATACAAGATCAGCCGCGAGGCGCAGGATGAGCTTTCGCTCGTCAGTCAGCAACGCACCGCCGCGGCTCAGGAGCGCGGGTTTTTCGATGAAGAGATCGCGCCGATGACGGTGACGATGGGGATTGTGGACAAGGCGACCCGTAAGATCGCGGACAAGAAGGAAGTCACGGTTGATAAGGACGAGTGCAACCGGCCGACCACCACGCTCGAAGCGCTGGGTTTGTTGAACCCCGTCTTTGATCCGGCCAGCGGCAAGGGCAGTGTCACGGCGGGCAATTCGAGCCAGCTTTCGGACGGCGCTTCGGCGACGCTCATGATGTCGCTCAAGCGCGCCCAGGAGCTGGGCATCACGCCCAAGATCGCGTTTCGCGGCTTTGCCGTCGCC
>JAJFLK010000275.1 GCA_021772735.1 Candidatus Sumerlaeota bacterium
GCGCCAGCAGCGCGGCGATGATTTTATCGATATCGGCCCACGCCTCGCTCTTCTCCAGTGCCTCGATGGCCAGGTTGAGCAGCGCCAGGAAGCGATCCTTGGCATCTCCTGCGGCGAAGTGCTTGGCGAGAGCGCGGTAAAACTGGGGGTCGGGGGAGGGATTATCGAGCGTGTCGAGCCAGCTGGCCTCGACGGTATCGAAATTGCCTTGTGCGGCTTCTTGTAGGGTCGCGGCGGTCCAGTCCGCCTGCGTGAGCGTTTCACTCATCGGGGGCAGTTCTCCCATCTTGCTCGGTCGAGATTCCGTAATTTTTGCCCGCTGTCGGCCCCACGCCCGGTTCGGAATCCGGGACCTTGAAGCCCAAAGCCCCTGCGGACCCCGCTGCGGAGCACGTCGCAATCGGGGCTATCGTATCGGCAATGACGCGGACGGGCAAGTGCGATGTTGCCTGCGGGAGCGGCCCGGTTTCTCGGGCGTGTTGGAAAGGTGCTGGGCGAGATTGAAACGGGCCTGGGATCGTGAATCTGAGTCCGATCTTCAGGCGTCGGCTGAGGGCAAGTGGGTCAAGTTGTGTATTATCAGCGAGCTGAGACCATTCAAAAGCGACACGGAAAGATATTCGTTAAATGTCAATTTAACGAAATAGGGAAAGGCGGCGGGCAAAGTTGGAAAAGCCTTGCTCGGTCACCTCTCCATCCTCAAGATCGTGGTCGCTTCAAACAAGCATAGAAAAGCGGGATGCCCAGGCGCACTAACCTCCGCCCACGTCTTTCAGACGTTACGAACCACAAAGAGAGCCACCTTGGCGACCGCGCCCCAAATCAACGTTTACGAGATAATCGAAGGCAAACCGTCGGTCGACCGGGGCAAGATGTTCCCGTCGCCCGATTACTTTTTCGCGTTGGCCACGGCCATCAGTTCCGCCGAGGATGTCTTCCTAAGGATGGACGACGAAATCCTGATCAGCGCGATCCGATTGTACAAGAAATGGAAAAGCTCGCCGCCGCCCGAGGCGGAGCAAGCCTTCGAGTGGTTCTGCAGAACGTGTTCCGATGTGGCCAGGATGACGGGCGATGAATCCTGGAAGGCGGTTCCGAGCGACTTCTCCAAAGGTGCGCGCGCCCTGCTTGCTATTACCTTCCTTCTGCATGAAGCCATTGATGAAGAGACCGCCAATCGCCTCGCGTTGTTCTACAAGGGCTTCGAAGCGGCGATCGAATTCTCCATTGAGGATGACAAGAAACCACGCACGACCTTGATGAGCGTGGTTCGCGTAATTCTATTCCCGATCCGCCCATTGTTGCGCAGAATAGCGCCTCCATACTACCGGGCTTTTGACGAAGAGCTCGGAGAGAAAGCGCGCACGGCGCTCTCCCGCGTCATCAAATTACTTAAGTTCGCCGGCTTGGACGGACGGCAATTCACGTTCGACGCGCCTGAAGACCAGATTGAAAAATCGCTCGATCTCGGTGGCTTGAATATCGCCGTGGGCAAAGACGGCTCAATCACGATGACGTAGCGACGGCCGTTCGCGCTGTCACTCTTCAAACAGATAGAAGATGGATGTCTCGAGGACGCGACCTTCCGCGCTGACGGCAACATCGACGGCCGCGTATCGGTAGGCGGGATCCTTGGGTTTGGAGTATACGTAGCGATTGCGTCCCATGCGCATGTCATAGTAGCCGAACGGATCGCCCAGCAGAGCCTTTACGTCTTCCCATTCGTCCCCGGGCTGAATGCTCTTAAATGCTTCCATATCGAATGTGGGCGGATAGATTGAGTTCTCCAAAGGGGTGGGCTCCTTTTCGCCGCAGGCCGACAGGAAGCAGGCGGCCAGCGATACAGCCAGAAGCGCGATGCGGTGAGCACTAAAACGAGGCGTTCTCTCCGTCGCCATAGCTGGCAATTTCCCCACGGGGTGCTCGATTGCGATGAGCTGACCCCTTTTGCGGTCACCGAACCGGTGTTCATCCATGATGCGTTCTCCTCCGCCCCGAATTCATCCACGCAAAGTATGCGCACGGATAACCCGGCTGCAACACTTAATGAATCTCTCGGTTTAGAAAGCTTCGCCAAGGCAGGAATCGCCTGGACGATCATGGGGGGGGATCTTGTAGCCTGATGAGATTGCCTCGCACGATCAGCCGTGCTCGATTAATTAGATTCAGAAAAGCTGAAGCCCCTACTGATACATATTCCAGTGGCCGGCCCCGGTCAGCGGCCCCGGTGTGGGCGTCGGCGTGGGAGTCGGTGTCGGCGTGGGTTCGGGGGTTGGTGTCGGCCCTGCGTTCAGCATGTATCCGAGGTCAGCCAGAGCGCTGACTTCGAAGGGCTCGAATAGTCTGCGCGCCATACCGGCGGGGAGACCGCCGCCGCTCATGACGGGAACTGGGGAGATCCCGACCTCCCAATGCGCGAGGCTGCTCCCGGAGGCAAAAAATGCAGGCGCTCGGGCCTGCGGCGCGGTCCCGAAGGTCGCCGTCGCGGCCGTGCCTCGAAATTCAATGCCACCCTCAGTTCCGAGCAATGCAAAACCGTTGGACTGGAATGCGCCCGATGCGCTCCAGAGTTTCGTGCCGTTGCCGGTGAAGAGGAAATTATCCCAAGTCGTGTATTGGTTGGCAAAGAGCTGGCTCCCGCCGCTCGCGTTTGATGCCGAAACGACGCCAAGGACGTGTGTCGTCTCGTGAACGATCACCGTATAGAGATCGAATTGCCCGAAGATCGGCGTCTCCATACCGTTGTTGTAGTTGAATCCGAAATCCATTGTGATCTCGCCGTCCGGCAATCCCGGCAGCGGATCAGTGCCCGCCGCGAGGTGGCGGAATGGCACCCCGGGGTTGAACGCCTGACCACCAATGAAGAACGGCCCGCCGAATCCCAGAGCACCCGTTCCGTCGCTCTGGGAGTTCTTGAAATCCA
>JAJFLK010000276.1 GCA_021772735.1 Candidatus Sumerlaeota bacterium
GCCTGCTCGAACCGAAACTCCTTCGAGCGCTGCTTGAAAATCAATCGCCAAGCCGGTCCGGATTGTTCGAGCACATCCTGAAGAAGAACGGAGCATGCCTCTGGCGGGAGCTTCTCGAAGGAGGCGCGCAGAAGCGATTCAATCACTCACGGGATGAATTGCTTGAAAATCTGGTTCGCGAATCGGGCGTGGTTTTCGTCAGTCAACCGGCGGCGAACCAATCCGACAGCCTTGTGATGGTGCCGCGTGATATACGGCACGTAATTCAGAACAGCTTCCGGCGTGATGAGCGGACGCTGGCTGAATTGAGCCGAGGAAACAATCGATCTCAACGGCGGGATGATGGAAGCGGATTCCGTCCGAGCGTCGTTCTGGACAATACCCAGAATGTCGTCCGCGACCTCTGCATCGTTCTCTCCTCCATCCTTCAGCGCCGGGTAAAGGTGCTGAACAACGGCGGGATCGGACGCAACGACCTGAAAAAGATCGTCCCGCTGCTCAGTCACAACAAGACGGTCAAATACGTCGCCTTTCTCAGCTTATTCGCAATGACGAAGAAGCTGCTGATTCCCGTCGGCTCAAATTGGCGAGTAAGCAAGACGGCCGAATCATGGTTCGTCGATGCCGGAAAGTGCTTCGCCGAGCTATACGAATTCTGGCTCCAGACGAACGAGTGGAATGAGGAATTTATCGATGGGGATGTGCTTCACGTTGAGGTTTATCCGCAGAATCTGGTCGGCATCATCGAGTTGCGAAAGCTGCTCCTGCGAGTCCTTGGCAAGGTGCCCGCCGAGACTTGGATTGATTTCGATACTTTCGCCCAGAGCCTGCTTCCGCAGGTCGCGATCGAGATCCCTGGTCGATTCGATCATGTCTCGACCGACAAAAACCATCGACACACCAAGCTGATCATGGAATCCATCGTTGCCGAATCGCTTTACTGGTTCGGGCTCATCACGCTAGGCGTGCCGGATATGGAGACGGGGGCGAAGCTCGGCAATCGAACCCACGAGGAGATGACCCCTGCCGGCACGAAAGTATCCTCCTCCTCCTTGAGCGATTTGATTGAAGAAGATGAATGTCAGTTCTCATTCAAGGTATCTGATGTGATGAGGCAGGTTTTCTCGGGCCGGTATCTTGAGCCCGATCGCCTGTTCGTGGATGGACAGGGTGAGGGACTGCCCTATTCGACACAGAACGCCCAGTTCACGGTTCAGCCGAATCAGGAGATCATTACTCCGCCCGACCTCGTATTGGATCGATTTTATCACCTGCTGCTGTTCACCCAGGTCAAGAAGATCGATATCATGACGACGCTGATGATAACGCCCGAGAGCCTGAGCCGAGGATTGGAGCGGGGCCTTTCGGGCGATCAAATCACATCGTTCCTTAAGCAATCCTCGCGCAAGGATCTTCCCGAAACTGTCGTTCAACTCGTCGAGGAGTGCGTACGGCGCCGAGGCGAGATCGACATGGGTCTTGCCGGTGGATACATCCTCGGTTCGAGTCGGGCGCACGTCGAAGAAATCACCGCGAACTCAAAGATCGGCAAGCACGTCAAAGATGTGTTGAATGAGCGAGTGGTGATTTTGAATCGGACGGCCGATCTGAGGAAGGTCGCCCTGGAACTTCAGAAACTGGGATATCTGCCCAAACTCGCTTCAGAAACGCTCCACGTAACCGGCGAGGGATTGTTCCACGTCACGCTGAGGCCCGAAGATCTCTACGACCTGATGGCGCTTCTGCATTTTGCGGTCGGCCTTGAAGAGCAATTCGATTCGGGAATCTTCGAGGACAGGGTTCGGCCGCTGATCGAGCTGCTGGGGGTCGATGCGCACGGGGATTTGAATCCTGATTTTCATCTCAAGCCTCGGCTCAGCGGATTCAAGTCGAACTTCGACAAGTGCCTGACACGAAAGAAAGATGAAGAGAAACGACGCTTGAAGAAACAGGTCAATCGTCTTCTGACCCGTGCGCCGCGCAATCGCGAACCCAAGCCGTACGGAGGAGAGAATCCGGCATCGGGCAAGGCCAACATCAAGAAGCTGATGAAGTTCGCCATCGAGCGCGAGATGCAGGTCAAACTCCATTACCGACGCTCGACAGGCGAAGAGATCGATGAGGTCATCGAGCCCGAATCGCTGCAAGGCGGCCGAATCTATGCCTTCTGCCCCGACGACGACGAGCATCACCTCTACGCCATCGAGCGTATCGAACAGGCGGCATTGTAGGCTCCATCTTGTCCGAGCGCCGAAAAGTTCTCTTCTTCGCCAAGAACCCGAATAACATCGTCGCCTACCTGCGCGTGCTGCGCCGTCTGCTCATCGATTCGCGCATCGAACTATACGTCACGTCAAAGAACGATTTCACGCATCCGGCCACGCGGATTTTCGACGAGTTCGATCTGGACGGAGCCCGGCGGGTCAATCATCGCGTCGCTTCGATGCAGCGTTACGACCTCTACCTGAGCCCGGATATGTATCTGCTCGGCAAGCGATGCACGACGAAGGTGCATACGTTTCACGGCATCTCGATCAAGGGCAAGGCGTTCTCAGATAAGGTTCTCGCATACGATCGCCTGTTTCTGATCGGCCCGTATCAGAGGCGCCGTTTCGTCGAACTCGGCGTGCTGGCTGAAGATGACGCCAGGTTCGTCAACATCGGCATGCCTAAGACTGATTCTCTGATCGACGGCACATTGGATCGCAAAGAGTTTCTGGCTTCCCATGACCTCGATCCGGCGCGCCCGACCGTCCTCTACGCGCCCACGTGGCGGCCGGAGTGTTCGCTCTACGAAGTCGGCGAGGAACTGGTCCGCTCCATGCGCGGCGGCCCGTATAATTTTCTGGTCAAGCTTCACGACATCGTCTACCGAACAACCCGGCCCGTTGACTGGAGCACGATGATTCCGAAACTCGAAGGTCAAGGCGTCCGGTTCATCCGTGAGGCCGATTCCTCACCCGCGCTCCACGCCGCCAATGTGCTGATCAGCGACGCCTCTTCGGTCGCCAACGAATACACGCTTCTGGACAGACCGCTGGTCTTCATCGATGTGCCCCGGCTCTTCGCCAAGTATGAGAAGACCGTGGATCTCGATTCATGGGGACAGCGCTCGGGGACGGTTGCTCGGGGAGTTCGCGAGATCCACAAGGCCATCGAACGCGCGCTGTCGGATCCGGATGAGCATCGCGAGATGCGCTCGAAGATCGCCGAAGAGGGCTTCTATAATGCGGGGCACGCCACCGATGCGGCGGTCGGAGAGATCGGGCGCATCCTGGAATTGGATTGATCGTGGGGGCCCGGCCGGCTGGGGGTCCGCATGGCGAGCAAATGAATCCCTCGCCGGCGGGTCCTCGGAGATTGCGGTTGAAGTCTTGCCGAGGATCGGTGAACGTGTCGCGTTGAGCAAATCGGGACGCTGACCCGAAGAAGCTTCGTGCCCACTGACGGCAGCGCGACTTCGCATCCGGACGACCGACCGCCAGGCATGAGACGACGAAACGACATATAGGATCCGCCATGGGAACGAATCGAAAATTGAATACCCTCTGGAGGCACTCAGTCGGCGCGGCTTCGATTTTGATCGCCGGCGCGTCCATGCTGGCAACGGTTGCGTGTCAAAATACGGAGGACCTGGGGGTCACGTCGAACGACGATCTGATGCGTCAGTTCTACGAATCGCAGATTGCGACGCTCGAAGCGCTTAACGCATCGTTCTATCACCTTGGGCAAGAATACATGATCCTCGCGATCGAGTACGAGCAAATGGGACGCCCGCGCCTGGCGAAGTTGTCCAAGAGCAAGGGCGAAAATTTCCACAAGCAGCACATGGGATTCCAGACTCAGATTAATGAATTGCGCAAGAAAAGCGCGCGCCTGAAGCGAGGGCAAGCGCCACTTGCCGAAGTTCGCAGCCAGACCGGAAGGGATCCCATCCAAATGCAACCGCCGGTAACGAGGCAGCCGGTGGCCACGCCTGCTCCGGTATTCCGGCCGACGCCAAGGCCCCGGCAGACCCCACTGCCCAGCACGACACCCGTCCCGAGAAGGACTCCACTGCCCCGGCCACGCCCGCGTGCGATAAACCCCGGAGCGCAGCAACGCCAGACGCAATCTCCCGCGCCACGCCCGGCGGCCACGCCAAGAGCGACGCCAGGACCGACGCCAAGGCCGACTCCCAGAGCGACGCCGCGACCGACCCCGAGACCCACACCGAAGGCCACGCCTCGTCCAACACCCCGGCCCACTCCGGCTCGAACCCCAGCCCCCACGCCAAAGCCAACTCCGACACCTCGTCCTGAACCGCCTTCGGTTTCGTTGCCGCAAATGGAGCCGCCGCCCGGTCTCTGAATCCGATAGAGGATTGACAGACCTTGAAGTTTCCGCGCCCCCTTATTCGCAGCCTATTCCGTGGACCTCGTTCGGCAGTTCCATCGGAGCAAGAGCGGCCGAGCAATGCGTATTTCGCCGCCGCAAGGCAGCGGATGATCGAGATCGATCTCAAGGCGCGTGGCATCGCTGACCCCCGCGTTCTTGTAGCGATGAATCGGGTCCCGCGCCACGAGTTCGTTCGAGGCGGGCTCGCGCGTTCCGCGTATGAAGACAGCCCGCTTGGGATTGGATACGACCAGACGATTTCCCAGCCCTTTATGGTTGCGAGCATGACGGAGAACCTTTGCGTCGGCGAGGGGAGCCGCGTGCTTGAGATTGGCTCCGGGTGCGGATATCAGACCGCAGTCCTGATGGAGGTTGGGGCCGAAGTCTTTGCGGTCGAGATTAATGCGGACCTGGCGGGCGAAGCTTCAAACAGGTTGGATCGCCTAGGGTACGATCGTTTCGAGCTGGCTTGCCGGGACGGCCGAAGCGGTTGGCCCGAGCACGCGCCCTACGACGCAATCCTCATAGCCGCCGCAGCCGAATCGCTCCCGCCGGAACTCGCCGAACAGATCGAGGTCGGAGGGTGCATCGTGGCGCCGATTGGCCAGGGCCGCGATCAGTCCCTGATTAAGTGGACCAAAAGATCGGAAAGCCCCGGGGGCCGGGAAGTCTTGATCGAGCACAAGCTTTATCCCGTGCGATTCGTTCCCCTTCTTATGAAGGGGTGAGCGGCGTGAGGTCTCTAGCGGGCGAATCCGGGCGCAAGGCGAGGAGCGCGGGATGGGCCATACACGGCGTTTCAGACGCTCCACCCGCCATCACCCTGGCTCACGCTTTGAATAAATGATTCGAGAATGAGGCACGCCGCAATCGCGTCGTTCGGCGAGTTCGCGCCCCCCAGATCGGCCTCGCGCAGGCGCGCGTCGGCGGCCTCCGAGGTAAACGACTCATCAACGAAACGCCAGCGCACGCCACTGACGCCTTTACGCAGCTTGCGAGTGAAGCGCTTGATACGCTGGGCCTGCCTGCCGTCGGGATGAACCGGCAAACCGACGACGACGATCCGCGCGCCGCGCTCGGAAATTTCGCGTCGAATAGTTTCGATGGCGGAGGATTCGGCGCGGACCTCAAGAACACCGATGGGCAGCGCCATGCTTGAGGCTTCGGGCTTGAACGCCAGACCGATCCGCTTCTCGCCGTGATCGATCGCAAGAATGCGGATCTTCTCGATAGACGCAGCGTCCTGACTCCCTTCCACGGGATCGGTCGTCGAGCCCTCTTCGTCTGATTCGTGGTTTGTCA
This sequence comes from Candidatus Sumerlaeota bacterium, assembly GCA_021772735.1. GTDB lineage: Bacteria > Sumerlaeota > Sumerlaeia > MVZB01 > JAJFLK01 > JAJFLK01. Next base: position 5,680 of record JAJFLK010000276.1, read on the forward strand.
TGGAGTCGGATCAGCTCGGCGTTTCGGCCGCGCCTTCCTTGGTGGGGACGCCGACGGAATCCAGGACGGCCGCCCTAGCGGGTGTCGAGGTGGGAAACTCGTCCATATTCTGGACGTTCGCCAGACCATGATCGAAATCTCGAGGCAGAACGATCCGAACGACTGTCCCGCCCGAATCCAAATTAGCAGCCGATACAACGCCGCCGTGCCCTTCTACAATGTGCTTTACAATCGAGAGGCCAAGTCCGGTGCCCTGAGTTCGCCGGACGTGCTTCGCGCCTCGATAGAATTTCTCGAATACGTGAGCCAATTCATTCTCCGGAATCCCAGGCCCGTCATCACGAAACTCGATTTCGACCCGATCATTGCTCTCGCGGCCGATGATATGAATCGTCCCATGCGTGGGTGAATATTTTATCGAGTTGCTCAGAACGTTTCGCAACGCCCTGCTGATCTTGGAAACGTCGCCCAGAAGCGCGATGGTATGGGCTCCCTCCCACGTCATTTCGACTTTGAGCGCCCGTGTGCTGAGGATAGGCTGTGAGGAACGAACCACGCCCTCGACGAGCAATTGGATGTCGTAAGACGACGGCGCAAATTCCATCCGCCCCTCCTCCATGCGCCGCAAGTCCAGAAGATCCTCGATCATTTCCTGGAGCCGGGAGGATTCACTGCAAATGATCGACATGAATTCATCGCGGGTGTTGTTCTCCATCGATTTGTCTCGCAGCATCGTCTCGGCGAAACCTTTGATGGCGGCCAGAGGGGTTCGAAGATCGTGCGTGACACTGGAAAGGAAATCGTCCTTGAGACGCTCAACCGTCCGCTTTGGTGTCTGATCCTGATAAATGACAAGATAGCCACGTCGGTCGCCGTCCGGCCCGCAGACCGCCGTCGCGCGGCGTTCGTAAAAAAGGGGAGCCGAATTGTCACCTTCGGATCGAGTCTGAATTTCGTCTTGCGCCGGTTCCTCCGGGTTTTCACGCAGGGTATTGAACAGGGCCCAATATTGAGATTCGAGCTGGAAAAGGGAGCTCATCTTGTAATGGTGCTTATCGGCGGAATCTTGAGCCGCGCCAAAGTCGGCTTCGCCGCCGAAGGCCGCGACGAATGCGTCGTTGGTCTGAAGGGGATTCAGCTTCTCGTCATAGAGGATAATTCCTTCGTCCACGTTGTTTAGGATCAGGTCGAGCTCTTCGGTTATCGTGGCGAGGCGATCACTGGTCGAGGCAAGCCGAGTCTGACTGTCCCGCGCCTCGTAACGGGACGTGCTCGCCAGGATTTGTTGGCGATACAGGAAGCTGCCCAGGACGAGAGCCAACCCGGTGCCAAGAAATAGAATGGCGCCTGAGGTGAACCAGAACGGATTGGTTCCGCGGTATCCCGAAGTATAGACCTGCACCTCCCACTTCTGGGAGCCCAGAAAGATCGAATCCCGGACGCCCGCCTGAAAGCGCGCAGTGTCTGCGGATTCGGCCCGTGCGGCTGTCTCAAGAAGCATCCGGCGCGGCGCCGTGAGATCGCCCGCCTGCTGGACGGTAATACTGAAGTTCAAGAGCTCGGGTTTGTGCAGAGTCTTGATGACGTCGGCCGGAAACAATCCGACGACATACCCGGCCTGCAGCGGACCTTGATAATACGGAATCACGGAGGCGAAAACTTCGCCGTAATTCTCGGATTCCAAGGGATCGGAAATCGTCAGAACCGCATTGGAGCGGAGCTTGCGAAGTGTCGATTGAATCGAATCGGCATTGACCACTGAGCGAAACTCAGCTGCGGTAATGGGAGAATCAGACTCCAGCCAGAGAGGTCGAAGATCCGGCCCGGTCGCCGCGATGACCAGGAACCCCTCGGTTCCACCCATAATCTGCCGGCAATATCCTGCAAAGTTGGCCGGTGTCAGCTTGGAGCTGTGCGTGAGGTGGTTTGCGACGCCCTCGATCGCAGTCATGTGTGCCTTGATCGATGACTCAAGCAGGCCGACGACGCGGCGACACTCCTCTTCGCCAGCCTCTTCCAAGTCACGCTCGATCTGGGCAAGCGAAACCGTACGCAGCACGATCGTCACCGCCATGATGAAGAGGAAGATCAACCCCGGCGCGAAAGCGGACCGAATTCGTAGCAGGAATATTTGCCGTTCAGGAATTTTCACGTCTGACTCCGAAGGCCGCTCGAAGGCCGCAATGCCCCGGCCCTGACATCAGGGCGTGAGCTTTGGGTAGAGCCGAATTCTATCAGGGTTTATGGGGCCGATGGAGGAAATTTTGGGCCTGTGGACAGTCGAAGGCAGGGAGAGGGGCTAAAAAGAATTACTCCCTCGACAGCAGGGCTGCGAGGGAGCGAATCGTAAACCGCCTGTAATCGAACGGCTTAATAATCTGCCGGGGGCCCAAACAGCGGCCCCCGGTTGCATAAGACATGGTCATGAAACCGACCGGAAAATGAGGAGGGTTTTGTTGTGTGAGAGGAGATGTAAGGTGGGTGATCCTCAAGGAGGGAATTGCGAACCGCACAGAACTCCATTTCGGAGAGTCCTGGTCCGATGAGGTCGCCGGACAATAGAAGACGGCCGAGGGCGTTCCAAAAAGAACGCAACCACGACGCCACTAAGCGGAGCGCGTGAGGTAAAGATGGATTTAAGTGGACGGTCGATCTCACTATTTTGACCCTGTATCCTTCTGCTTTGACTCCTATTTGTATCAAGTTCCGTGCCCAAAGCACGCAACATCAGCGGATTCCGATATCCGCTGCGATATCAATATCATACAAATCGATCCGGGTGATTTAATCCCGTCAAAAATGCGATGCAGGTTCTATCAAAATGATAATTGAGCCCAAAATTTGACGAAGCACGAGCATTCTGAGACGAGGGACACTCGGCAATTGGGGTTGCGCGCTGGGCGCTGTGAATATGCGCTTATCTGTCCACGGGTCGGCCGGTGTCGGTGTGCAAAATCGGGGTGCTCGGACCCTGATCACATCCAGGCGGCGATATGGCGCAAATTAATTGGAATCAGTTCTTGACTCGCGCGTTAAGGCGCGTAGTATGGCGCGATTGTGCGGTTTTCCGAGCTTGGGTTCGGGGTGATCGCGATCGGCAGATATTTTGTGGAAAGCCGCCGCCGATCGGAAACATGCCGGCCCAGTTGCCGCTGAAGAACGAGAAATTCAGATTGGGCGACACAATAATATCGGGCTCAGGTGGCCCTCGATTCCGTTGATTCGGACCATCGAGTGCCGAATTGCCTCGGGAAAATGGGTGGGGCGAAAAAAAGTATTGTCAAAGGCAAATTGAGTCGGTATTCTCCTCGGCCTCGCCCTATCGGCGGGGTCACGTATGACCTCTGGCTTTAGGCAATACAATTTAAGATCTCTTCGGCTCCGGCGCCGAACTGGTGCGGCTCGCGGCGAATTTCTGCGCGGCGGGCATTGAGAGTTCCAAGCTCTCGGAATAAATCGGTGGATGCAAGCGATGGCACAGCAAAGAATTCGGATTCAGTTCAAGGCTTTCGATCATCGGTTACTCGATCGGTCGGTCAACGACATCGTCGATACGGCACGGCGCACCGGGGCGAAGATCTCCGGCCCTGTTCCTCTGCCCACGAGAATCTCGAAATATACAGTTCTCCGCTCGCCGCATGTTGACAAGAAATCACGCGAGCAATTTGAAATGCGCCGCCACAAGCGGTTGCTCGACATTCTGGATCCGAGTCAGAAGACGCTCGATGCCCTGACGGAACTCGACCTTCCGGCAGGCGTCCACGTCGAGCTCAAAGTGATCTGATCAAGGACGCATCGAATATGCTGGGAATACTCGGCAAAAAAATCGGCATGACGCGAATCTACGACGAGAAGGGACTGGTTGTCCCCGTGACCGTCGTCGAGGCGGGCCCGTGCCCCGTGCTTCAGGTCAAACGTGAAGCCACTGACGGTTACTGCGCTCTCCAGATTGGATTTGGCTCGAAGAAGGCGAAAAACACCACGAAGGCCGAGCTGGGCCACCTTAAGAAGGCCGGCGCCGCGCCTCAAAAGATCGTCCGCGAATTGCGCGTTGACGACACGGGCGAATTCGAGGCTGGCGGCAACGTCGACGTCTCGATCTTCGAGCCTGGCGATATCGTCGATGTGACCGGGGTTTCAAAGGGCCGCGGGTTTGCCGGTGCGATCAAGCGCCATAACAGCTCGCGAGGCCCCGAGAGTCATGGCTCCCGATATCATCGTCGTCCGGGTTCCATGGGCGCTTCCTCGGATCCCTCCCGTGTGTTCAAGGGCAAGAAATCGCCGGGCCAGATGGGCGCCAAGCGGTCGACGACCCAAGGCATGCGAGTCGTCAAAGTTGATAAAGAGCGAAATGTCCTGGTCCTGCGCGGTGCGGTTCCGGGACATAATTCTGGATACGTGCTGATCCACAAGAGCGCGAAAGCGGCGGCCAAGGCTGCCCGCCACGCAAAGAAGTAGATACGAGAACGGCGGAGAAATCCGAGAGCTGCGCAATTATGGCCACGATCAAAATCAAAAAGAACACAGGCGCCGACGGCGGAACCCTGGAAGCGCGGGATGATGTCTTCGACGTCGAGGTCAATGAACAATGCGTCCGGGTGGCCGTTAACCACTATAGAGCGGGTCAGCGCGCCGGAACGCATTCTACCAAAACGAAGACCGATGTTCGCGGTGGCGGCCGCAAGCCCTGGGCCCAGAAGGGCACGGGACGCGCCCGGCAGGGTTCGATTCGGTCAGTCCAGTGGCGTGGCGGCTCTATCGCCTTCGGTCCCCACCCCCGTGATTATTCGTACCGAATCAACCGCAAGGTGAATCGCAAGGCGATCCTCTCAGCACTGTCTGAACTTGTGCGAACCGATCGGCTGTTCGTGATTAATGACTTCGGCTTGACTGAGCCCAAAACGAAAAAGCTGGTCGAGATTCTCTCTTCGGTCGGCGCCGCTGGCCCCGTCCTTATTATGACTCGCGGGGTCGATCGCAATGTCGCCCTCTCGGCGCGCAACCTGCCTCTGGTCAAGTGCTTCACCGTGGACAACCCGAACATCTATGATCTTCTGACGCACGATTACCTGATCGCGAGCGAGGATGCGATCCGTCACCTGGAAGAGGTTTACGCATGAGCCGCCATCCTTACGAGATCCTCGTGCGACCGCTGCTGACCGAAAAGGCCAGCGCCGGCAACGATCAGAAGTGTCCGCAATACGCCTTCCAGGTCGCCATAGATGCGAACAAGATTCAGATTCGTCGGGCCATCGAAGCCGCTTTCAGCGTCGAGGTGGTCAAGGTGAATACGGTTCGAGTCCTCGGCAAGCGCAAACGCCTGCGGACTCGCAAGCAAGGCAAGCGGGCCGACTGGAAAAAGGCCGTCGTCACCCTGAAGGAAGGCCAGGAGATCAACTTGCTTTAAGCGCGCAGGCCGCAAGCAGGGTTCCAAATATGGGCATCAAGAAATTCAGACCAATCACCCCTTCTCGACGGCACATGTCTGTGCTGACGTTCGAAGAGATCACGCGCACGACGCCGGAAAAATCTCTGATCGAGCCGAACAAGAAAAAGGGCGGCCGAAACAATACAGGACGGATCACGGTTCGCTTCCGCGGAGGCGGACACAAGCGCGCCTACCGGATTATCGATTTCAAGCGTCGTCGTGATGGCATTCCGGCAAAGGTTTTCTCGATCGAATACGATCCGAATCGCACAGCGAACATCGCGCTGCTTCATTATGCTGACGGCGTGAAGAACTATATTATCGCTCCGGTGGGCCTGAAGACAGGCGATACGCTGAACTCGGGACCTGAGGCAGAGGTTGCCCCGGGCAACGTGCTTCCGCTGAACAAGATTCCGGTGGGCTCGACGATCTGCTGTGTTGAGCTTCGGCCCGGCAAGGGCGCGCAGATGGCGCGCGGCGCCGGGTCAAGCGTTCAGCTTATGGCTCGCGAGGGCAATCGCGCAACGCTCCGACTTCCGTCATCCGAAGTTCGCCAGGTTCAATCGGACTGCCGGGCGATGATCGGTCAGATCGGCAACACGGACCACTCGAACATCAATTGGGGCAAGGCCGGCAAGACGCGCTGGATGGGACGCCGGCCGCACAATAGAGGCGTGACGATGAACCCCGTCGATCACCCGATGGGCGGCGGCGAGGGCCGCAGTTCCGGTGGCCGCCATCCATGTTCGCCATGGGGCCAGCCCGCCAAGGGTTACAAGACGCGCAAGCCGCGTGCGAAGTCCAATTCAATGATTGTCAGGCGGCGCAAGAAGAAGCGATAAACTGAATTTTCCGTCCCGAAGCGTCGCCCGAGAGCGTCGCGAAGCCGCAAAGAGAGCGGCAACATCGAAAGGTCGAATGGATCATGCCGAGAAGTCTGAAGAAAGGCCCTTTCATCGAGGCCCGCCTTGCCGAGCGAATCCGCAGGCTTAATAACACGGGCGAGCGTCGCGTGACCAAAACGTGGAGCCGCCGTTCGATGGTCTCGCCGGACATGGTGGGTCATACGCTCGCGATCCACAACGGCAAGGCTTTTGTGACGGTCTATATCGACGAGAACATGGTCGGGCACAAACTGGGCGAATTCGCTCCGACGCGAACGTTCCGAACTCATGGGGGAAAGCAAGCCAAAGCCGCGGGGCGCTGAGTCACCGATAGACTGAGCGATCCGGGCGCAAAGGCGGAGCAAAGATCATGGCAAGGGCAAGACGAGCACAACGGCCGAGACTCGGCAAACAAGTCACGCGAGCGGCAGCGCGCAACTGCAAAGTTGCCCCTCGCAAGGTGCGCGCCGTGGCCGATCTATTGCGCGGCCTCACGGTTGACGAAGCCCTCGCACAGCTCGGCGCGTTGCACCGCCCATCGGCGGTTCCGCTTCTCACGCGGCTTTTGAAGTCAGCCTTCAGCAATGCGAACCCTCCGGGCGAGCATAATTACACTGCGGGCGATCTATATGTCGGGGTCATTATGGTCGACGGAGGGCGAGTCGAGACTCGATATCGTCCCCGCGCGATGGGCCGAGCAACAGTGATCCGTAAGCGATCATCACACGTCACGGTGGAGCTTTACGCACGGCCGTAATCTGGGAGAAAGTCACGGGAACCAGTATGGGACAGAAAGTAAACCCGATCAGCCTGAGGCTTGGAATCACTCGCGAGTGTGACTCGCGGTGGTATCTGGATGGTGAAGATTACGTCCGTTGTCTTCACGAAGACATCAGCCTGCGCCAGCAGATCAAACGCAAGTATTACCACGCCGGCGTCGCCAGGATTGATGTCGAGCGGGCCGGCAAACGCTGCAAGATAACGATCCACACGGCACGGCCAGGCATCATCATCGGGCCGAAGGGCTCGGAGATCGAAAGCCTTCGCAAATCGCTCGAGGCCTCGACCGGGCGGCGCATCATCATCAATATCGAAGAGACCAAGCGCAATGAGCTCTGGGCGCAGTTGGTCTCCGAGAATATCGCGAGCCAGCTTCAGCGCCGAATCGGCTTCCGCCGGGCGATGAAGAAGACGCTTCAGGCCTCTCTTGATGCCGGCGCGCAGGGGATCAGAATTTCGTGCAAGGGCCGATTGGCCGGATCTGAAATGGCGCGATACGAATGGTATCTAAAGGGACGCGTGCCGCTTCACACGCTGCGCGCCGATATCGACTTCGGCCGGGCCGAGGCGTTGACTAAGTTCGGCATCATCGGCGTGAAGGTATGGATCTTCAAAGGCGAGGTCTTCAAGAAGAGGCCCGACGGAACGAACGCCTAGCAAATCATCTGCGCAGCTAACACCGCAGACCAGGAACAAAGACGACCGAGACTGAGATAAGACGATGCTTTCACCAAAACGTGTCAGACGCCGCAAGGTCCAAAAGGGCCGCCGCCGGGGCAAAGCCTATCGGGGCAGCGCCCTGAGCTTCGGGATCTATGGTCTCAAAGCGCTCGAATGCGGATGGATGTCAAACCGGCAGATCGAAGCCGCTCGCATCGCGATCAACCGGCATCTCAAGCGCACGGGCAAACTGTGGATTACGGTATTTCCGGACAAGCCCTTGACGAAGAAACCGGCCGAAACCCGCATGGGCAAGGGCAAGGGCAGTCCCGAAGCGTGGGTCGCGGTCATTAAACCGGGCAGAATCCTGTTCGAGATCGATGGCGTCGCGAAGGAATTGGCAAACCAAGCCATGAAGCGCGCCCAATACAAGCTCCCATTTAAGACGCAAATCATCGAACGATGGGAAGACTAGAGCAGAGCAAAGATGAGCAAGGCCACCAAATATCGCGAAATGACCGTCGATGAACTCCTGAATGAGGAGAACGAGATTCGCACGGTGCTGTTCAACTTGCGGGTCGGTTCGACGACCAAGGAGCTGGAGAATACAGCCCGGCTCAGGTCCACCAAGCGCGACCTCGCGCGGATCCTTACGATGATTCGCGAAAAAACACCATCAGAGGCAGAGCAGAACTAAACCAAGGCGTCCCAGGGCGGACGAGCTGAAAATCGAGACGAGAAGCACGAAATGAGCAATACAGCGCAAGACAGCCGTGGCAAGCAGAAAGAGCGGACCGGGAAGGTCATCAGCGCGAAGATGGAAAAGACGATTGTCGTCCAGGTCGAGCGCCGCTATCAGCACCCGCTCTACAAGAAGTATATCAAGCGGCGCAAGAACTACAGCGTGGACGACCCCAAGGGGCGTTGCAACGAAGGCGATACGGTCCGGATCATCGAGACCCGACCCATATCGAAGACCAAACGCTGGCGCTTGTCGGCGATTCTGGAGCGCGCGAAATAGCGAACACGCGAGCGAATTGAACGGCCAGGCGCGGCCTTGGCTACTGTCGCGATTGAAGGAAAGAAATGATTCAGGAATACACAGTTCTCGAGGTGGCCGATAACTCCGGGGCAAAGAAGCTGCGTTGCTTTAAAGTCCTGGGCGGCTCGCGCCGGCATTACGCCTCGATCGGCGATGTCGTCGTGTGCTCGGTGCGCGAGGCCGATCCCAAGTCGCCTGTCAAGAAGGGCACCGTCGTCAAGGCGGTGATCGTTCGGACGGCCAAAGAAGTGGGCCGCGAAGACGGCTCGTACATCCGGTTCAACGGAAACGCCGCAGTCCTGATCGACGACAAGAACGAGCCGATGGGGACGCGTATCTTCGGGGCCGTCGGTCGCGAATTACGCAAAAAGAAATTCATGAAGATCGTATCGCTCGCGCCGGAAGTTATCTAAGCACGGAGAAATGGGACGATGGGACTGAAAATAAGAAAAGGCGATCGCGTGCGGGTCATCTCGGGCCGTTATGCCGGTGTCGAAGGGCAAGTCCTGGAAGCTTATCCGAAGAGGGACAAACTTCTGGTCGAGGGCGTGAACCTGGCAAAGAAGCACCAGAAGGCGACCGGCCAGAGCGACCAGGGCGGAATTATCGAGAAGGAACTGCCCATCCATGTCTCGAACGTCATGCTCGCCGACGACAGCGGCACGGCCTCGCGATATGCGAACGTGACGACAGAGAAAGGCCGCAAGATTCGTCAGATGAAGCGGACGGGGAAAGAAATCTAAATCCGCGAGCGGAATGGCGACGGAGCACAAGAAGATCTGAATCATGGCTGAGACTGCAACCACATATACCCCCCGCATGAAGACGCTCTATCGCGAGCAGGTCATCCCGGCCATGCTCGAAGAGTTCAAGTATTCGAATGTCATGCAGGTCCCGAAACTCGTAAAGATCGTCGTCAATATGGGCGTCGGCGAGGGCTCGCGCGACATCAAGGTGATCCAGCGCGCCGAAGCGGATCTTGGATTGATTACCGGCCAGAAGGCCCGTCGTAACCGCGCGCGCCTGTCCGTTGCGGCGTTCAAGCTCCGCCAGGGCATGCCGGTCGGATGCAGCGTCACCCTGCGCGGCAAACGCATGTTTGACTTTCTTGAGCGCCTCATCGTCATCGGCATCCCGCGCGTGCGTGACTTCCGCGGCCTGCCGCTCAAGTCCTTCGACGGGCGTGGGAATTACAACTTCGGGCTCAAGGAACATCAGGTTTTCCTGGAGCTCGATACGGGCAAGGAAGTCCTGCCCTTCGGCATGAACATCACCCTGGTCACAACGGCCGGGACTGACGCCGAATGCAAGGCGCTGCTGATCGGATTCGGGCTTCCGATGCGTCGGCCGGAGAAACCCAAAGCCGAATCAAAAGAAGAGACAAGCAAGGCCTGAGCGCCTTTTGAACACCCAGGAGGCGGGAAAGAAGACCCATGGCTCGAACATCACTAAAGGTCAAGGCCAAGCGCAAACCGAAATTCAAAGTGCGCGCCTATAACCGATGCCCCCTGTGCGGGCGTCCCAGGGCATACATGCGGCAGTTCGGCATGTGCCGCCTTTGCTTTCGCAAATACGCGAGCGACGGGCAGATTCCCGGCGTTACAAAATCGAGCTGGTAAGGGGAGAGATCACCGAAAATGATGACCGATCCGATCGCGGACATGCTGACCAGGATTCGCAATGGCGTTCACGCCAAGCTTGAATCCGTGCGCATTCCGTCGTCCAAACTCAAGGTAGCGATTGCGAAGATTCTTCGCGAAGAGGGCTACGTCAAGTATTTCAAAGTTGTCCGGGCCGGAAGCGTCAAGCGCAACCCGCGCAGCGGAGACAGCAAGGATTCGCGTCCGTTGCCTCAGAACCTGCTCATCGTGTATCTCAAATACGGGAGCAAGGGCGAGAAGGTGATCAGCGGGATCAAACGCCTCAGCAAGCCGGGCCTTCGGCGTTATGTCCCGGCCGACGCAATCCCCCGCACGCTCGGCGGATTAGGCGTCACGGTCCTCTCGACAAGCCGCGGAGTCATGAGCGATCGCGACGCGCGCAAAGCGCATATCGGTGGGGAGTTACTCTGCAGCGTCTGGTAGACGATCCAGGCTCAGACCAGGCAGGCAGTCAGGGAGTTATTGAAACGTGTCAAGAATTGGAAAAGTCCCGATCCCGATCCCGAGTGGGGTCCAGGTCACGATCTCGCCCGAGATGGCCGCAACCGTTAAAGGCCCCAAGGGAGAGATGCAAGTCCCGACGCTGGGCAACGTGACTATTAAGAACGAAGATGGCCACATTCTTGTCCTGCGCCACAGCGACGAGCAACAGGACCGGGCCTATCATGGTCTCTATCACCGCCTGCTAACGAATGCCATTACGGGTGTCACCGAGGGCTATCGGAAGAATCTCGAAATGATCGGCGTCGGGTATCGCGCCGAAATGATAGGCGCGACACTCGTCATGAGCGTCGGCCGGAGCCATACCGAATCATTCGAAGCGCCTCCGGGCGTCGCCGTTGCCACGCCGGGCCAGACCGCGATTAGCGTAACCGGGATTGAGAAAGAAAAAGTTCACCAGGCAGCGGCCGCGATCCGCTCCATTTGTCCGCCGGAGCCTTACAAAGGCAAAGGCATCCGCTACCGCGGAGAAAAAGTAAGAAGGAAGGTCGGCAAAGCCAGCGCGAAATAACCGCTGACCCGTATGCGAGGCGCATCGAGGCGAGTCCATAAGCGAAGCCGAGCGCAAGCCCGACCAAGGAATCATGAGAAAACAGAATTTAACATCACTTAAACGCAGACATATCCGATTGCGACGCAAGATCAGCGGCACATCGGAGCGCCCGAGATTGTGCATTCATCGCAGCTCGAAGCACCTCTATGCCCAGTTGGTCGACGACCGCGCCGGGCAGACGATGGCCTCGGTGACCACAAACCTGAAGGCAAATCGGGACGAAGCGAAGAACTTCAGCAACATCATGTGGGCCGGCAAACTCGGGGCCCAGATGGCCGACAAAGCGAAGGAAAAGGGCATCACGGCGGTCGTGTTCGACCGCGGCGGATTCCGATATCACGGTTCGATCAAAGCATTTGCAGACGCCGCCCGCAAAGGCGGATTGAATTTCTAGGGACACCGATGCCGCGATAACGGCCACGACAAGAGGTAAAGATGAGTTCAGCCGGAACAGATCAAGAGGTCGAGGAACTCCTCGGCGACGAATTCGAAGAAGCGAAATCAATCGACCCGAAGAAATTAAACCTTCGTGACGAATTGATCCTATTGAACCGCGTATCGAAGGTGGTCAAGGGTGGCCGTCGATTCAGTTTCTCGGCCCTGGTGGCCGTGGGCGATGGAAACGGGCACGTCGGCCTTGGATACGGCAAAGCCAATGAAGTCCCCGACGCGATAGAGAAAGGCAAAGAACGCGCCAAGAAGAACCTCATCCGCGTTCCGATGATGGGCCGGACCATTCCGCATCAGGTCGTCGGCATCCACGATTCCGCAAAGGTTCTGCTTAAACCGGCTTCAGAGGGAACGGGTCTTATCGCCGGCGCGGCCGTGCGTAAGTATCTCGCCCTGGCTGGCCTGCACGACATTCTTTCCAAGAGCCTCGGCTCCTCGAATATCCTGAACCTTATCAAAGCCACCATGGTCGGCCTCAAATCGCTCAAGCGTGCCGACGATATCGCCCAATTGCGCGGCAAGAAAATCGAGAACCTCATCGGCGCACGGGGCGCCAAGATATACCAGGATTCACGAGTCGCCACGCTGGCGGCTGAGAACCCCGAACTTGCGGCAAAGCAGCTCGCGGCCAAGGCTGCAAAGGCAGCCAAAGTCAAAGCCGAAGCCGAGAAGCAAATCGACGAGCAAGCCCCGGAATCGGCTGCGGCTACGGTCGAGCTGACTGATGAGCCGCCCACGACGGCACCAGAAACTACTGAAGCTACTGAGGAGACGGAAAAGAGCTGAGGCTCGAACCCGTCATCCATTCCGGAGTCTGACCATGGCGAAGAAACTAAAGATCACCTGGCGCAAGAGCACCATATGCACCTTGAAGAGCCATCGTGGAACCATAAAGGCTCTGGGATTGCGGCGTCTGAATCATAGCGTCGTCAAAGAAGACTCCCCACAATTGCGCGGCATGATTCGCGCCGTCGATTTTTTGATCGACGTTCAAGAGGCTGAATAATCATGGGACTGAAACTCCACGAACTGGCCGCCGATCCGGGGGCAAAACAGAAGACACGCCGAGTCGGACGCGGAAACGGCTCCGGCTGGGGCCGAACTGCGGGAAGCGGCGAGAAGGGCGCGCAGGCTCGCGCGGGCACGACCAAGGGCGGACCCTTCGAGGGCGGTCAAACGCCGCTCATCCGGCGTGTTCCCAAATTCGGATTCAGCAATTCGAACTTCCGTGCCCACCGGGCGGAGATCACGCTGGAGCGGCTCGACAAGTTTGACGCAGGCGAGGAGATCACTCTTGAGAGTCTGAAAAAGCTCCGCCTGATCCCGAAGAAAACGGAACGGGTCAAGGTCATTGCCACCGGCAAGCTTGAGACGAAGCTCACAGTTCGCCTCCAAGGCTACAGCAAAGCCGCTCGCGCCGCGATCGAAGCCGCCGGCGGAACGTGTGAAGTGGTCATCTGATGCTCGGTAGTTTTCTAAACATATTCCGGATTCCGGAACTGCGCAAGAAGGTGATGTGGACCGTCGGCCTTCTGATGATTTATCGCATCGGCGCCCATCTGCCGACGCCGTTCATCAACCCGGCGAAAATGAAGGAGTTTTTCGGCACGATGGCATCGGGTCAAGGTGGCGGCGTTTTCGGCGTGGTCGATATGTTCAGCGGAGGGGCGTTCAGTCAAATGACCGTCTTCGCGCTCGGCATCATGCCATACATCTCCGCATCGATTATCCTCCAACTGCTGACAGTCGTCTGGCCACGCCTCGAACGCATCTCAAAAGAAGGCGAAGCAGGACGCAAGAAGATTACGCAGTGGACGCGATATGGGACGGTCGTCCTGAGTCTTTTTCAGGGCCTGGGCATCGGGGTCTGGATCTTCAATCTGGATGTCGCGATGCTCCAGGACCATCGTATTGTTTTCTACCTGACGACGGCGATCACGATGGCCGCTGGCACGTGTTTTCTTATGTGGCTCGGCGAAAAAATATCCGAATACGGCATCGGAAACGGTATCTCGCTGATTATCGCCGTGAGCATCCTTGCAGCCTACCCCAGTTACATCGCCACCGGGTATCAGCAGGCAACTGTCAATGCAATGTCATGGCTCTGGTTCATCGGCATCGTCGTCATCATGGTTCTGGTTTCAGCCCTGATCGTATTGACGCAAGAGGCCTCGAGAAAAATACCGGTCCAACACGCACGAAGAATGGCTGGACGGCGAGTGATGCAGGGCGGCTCCACGTTCATGCCGCTCAAGCTCAATACGGCCGGTGTCATCCCGATCATCTTCTCCTCCGCGATCATGCAATTTCCGGCATTTTTCATCCCCTATCTTCCGGACACCATGGGCGCCGCCCTGGGGAACTGGACCAACCCGAGTTCGCGGCTTAATCCTTACGACATGATGGGATGGGAAATTGGTGGGGCAGTTGCACTGCTCAGGGTCTTTACGCCATATACGATTATCTATTCGGCGCTCACGGCGTTCTTCTGCTACTTCTACACCGCGCTGACATTTAACCCCGTCGATCTTGCCGACAATCTTCGCCGCAGCCAGGCGTTCATCCCCGGCAAAAAACCCGGCAAACCGACCAGCGATTTCATCAACTACATTCTCGTTCGGATCACAGTTATCGGCGCCGCAACGCTGATCTTCGTCGCACTGATTCCTGAGGCGCTTAATGTAGGCTTCAACATCGATTTCGGATATGCTCAAGTCGCCGGCGGGACGGGGCTCATCATCATCGTCGGCGTCGTCCTGGACACGATGAAGCAGATCGAATCGCAACTGCTCATGAGGCACTACGATGGGTTCACGTATAAAGGCTCCGGGTCCAGCGGCTCCGGCCGCAGGGTAAGAAAGTAAGAGAGGGCAAGCCCGCGAGATTGCCCCAGTCCGTCGAAGGCGACGAGG